>MTNC01000023.1 GCA_002010285.1 Archaeoglobus sp. JdFR-41
TGGATATTCAATGAAGCCAGTAAGGCCGTTTTGGCTCCTATGAATTTCCCAACCGACATCGACTCTCTTGCTGTTAGATTTGTTACCGAAAAATTCGCAGAAACATGGAAGCAGTTTGTTACATCACCACTTGTCGGAATGAAATCGTTTAAAGCTGATAAGTACAATGAAGGTATCATCAGCACTGAGCCAGAAATTGAGGCGATATTTGCTCCAGGACATTCCGTCGATCATCACGTGTTTTTAATCAATGGAAAAATACTCTTCGGATCTGATATCGATCTCACGAGTTTTGGTCCATGGTATGGAAATCCGGAGTCAGATCCATGGCTATTTAAAAAGAGTATTGAGATGTTGTTGAACCTTGACTTCGATGTTTTTATCTCAGCCCATGACAATCCAGTTTTTGGCAGAGATGAAATCGAGAGAAGAGTTATCAATTTCCTTGAGTTTTTCGAGAAGAGAGATGAAAGACTTTTAAGTTTACTCAAAATACCCAGAAGCATAGAAGAACTCGTCGAAATCTCTCCGATATACGGAAGAAAACCTTTTGCAAAAGAAATGCTTGATTTCTTTGAGAGAACTATGATTGAAAAGCATCTATCCAAACTTGAGATAGAAGGAAAGGTCAGAAGGGAGGGAGAAAAATACTGCAGAATTCTCAGATAATGCTGATTTCTGCACCAAGCAGTTTTAGAACATCAAAGTACTGAGGATATGAGACACTTACAACCTCTGCATTGACACATTTGACTTTCCCAAGCAGTCCAAGTAATGAAAAGGCCAGTGCCATTCTGTGATCCCCANACGAATTGACAATTCCTGAAAACTCTTTTTTCCCTCCTTTAATCACAACACCATCTTTTTTCGGTTCAGCGTCAACTCCCAGGGCTCTGAGATTTCTGACAATACCATCAATCCTGTCGATTTCCTTGATTCGTAAATGTTCTGCATTGTAGATCCGGGTTTCACCTTCAGCTACAGCAGCGAGGACTGCAATTGTTGGTACAAGGTCGGGTATATCTGATGCATCAATATCTACACCTTTAAGACTGGATTTTCTGACCTTTATAATTCCTTCATCTTTTTTCCATTTTATGTCTCCTCCCATCTCCCTGCAGATATCTACAATCCTCCTATCGCCCTGCCTGGATTCGAAGAGGTTTACCAGTTTAAGCTCACCTGCAAGAAGAGCTGCGGCAATCAAATAACTTGCCGAACTAAAATCAGCCGGAACATGAAATTTTCTTAGGCTGTAGTTCTGCTCACCCTGGATAAAATAATTGTTCCCATCTGCTATAATTTCAATCCCACTTTTTTCAAGAACATCCAGTGTTATATCAATGTAAGGCCGGGATTTTATCTCACCTATTTTCAAGCATGAGGGTACTCTCGCCAGCGGGAGGGAGAAAAGCAGAGCAGAAACAAATTGTGAACTCGGCGCATTTATCTGGATCTCTCCACCCTTTGCGATGCCCTTAACTTTTAATGGTGCTCTGTAATCTTTGTCTCCATAAATCTTGGCACCTAAATCTATCAAAGCAAGAGCGAGCTCTCTATTTGGTCTTGCTCTCAGCGAGGAATCACCATCAAGAACAGAGAACCTTCCAGACTTTGAAAGAGAGAGTAACGCTATAAAGAATCTCAGTGTAGTTCCAGAATTTGCAAAATAGAAGTAACCTTCTGATCTTATTTCATCAACCCCTCTTATCTCCCACTCTCTGTTACTCCTCCAGATGTCTGCACCAAGAGTTCTGCATCCATTTATGGTTGCAAGAGTGTCTTCCGATAAAAGCGGATTCTTTATTCTACTTCTTTCTGAGAAAGACGCAGCAATGAGAGCCCGATGTGTGTAACTCTTTGAGGGTGGAGGAGAAACCTTTCCTTCTATCTCGCTTTTCTCCACTATAACCTCCATCCTAACACCTTTGCATCTTCGAAAGTCTTTCAAGCATCTTTTTCCTGTCGAAATCTCCAAGTTCTGCTTGCTTGACAGTATCTCTCATAAACTCTATTACCTCGTCGTATATATCCCTTCTCACCGGAAACGGTACACCGTCCTTCCCCCCAACGGCAAAACAGTATTTGGCGGGATCCTGCCGATCATATTCGACACTGTAAATCAGTTCAGAAATGAGTGCAAGTGCCCTTACAGTTCCTGGACCAAAACCTTTGATCATTATCAGATCCTCGAATTTCTCGGGCTGGAGATTGTATGCCTTCTCTACAATCTTCCAGTTTATTCTTCGCGGAACCGCAATACCCCCTTTCCACCTTGTAATTGAGATGAGCTTGCGATAATCTCTCCTAAAACCACCGTCTCTAACAATGTCCACGCAAAGTTTCCTCGCATCTCTGCTCAGTCTTGATACCATGTTTACAACCTCATTCTCTTTTCTGTCAGCAGCAATACCACTGTGTATCTCCTCAAGTTCTGGAAGAGTTCTGTACACATTCCAGTGATACCTTCTTGCAAGTCTTTCCCTTTCATTCATACCCTGCTGTACTACGGTAAAGTAGCGAGGGGTAAAGAAAACAGCATGGTGATAGATGGAGTAACCGTCGATGAGTGCGGCATTGTCAGCTTTTGCTGCAAATTTGCTGAACTCGATTATTTTATCTCCATTTGCATTTATTTCTTCTGATAATTTTTTTACGTCTTCAGGGGTTTTCATCGCATGAATTCCCTTCCCACCAGCTACCCGTATCTCAAATTCGGGAGTATTCAAAACCGATTTAAGTACTCCTGTAAGCACCGTTGTGGTTCCACTCGAATTCCAGTCAAATCCGAGAACATTGGAAAATGACTGGAAAAATAATGGATCAGAAATTCTGTCAAGAAACTCCTTTTCCCCGTACTCCATTATTATAAGCTTGACAATAGGTTCTGCGAGCTTCTTCATCCTGCTCAGGAGCCAGTAAGGGGCTTTTCCATGGTGAAGCGGGAGGTAAATCTCCTTTCTCATAGTTAGATATCCACAACTACAAATGCCCTCCATCCATTTTCCTGTTTCTCGACTTTGAATCTGTGCATGGTAATCGCCTTTGGCTCCACCTTGACAAGTTCAGGAGTAAACTTATCTCCTCTTAAAGTTCCAGAAGCTGTGAGTGTCTCATTTTCTCTAACCACTGTACTTACAGTTTTAGCGGCAAAAAACTCTGTGTCAAAGAGATACAGAAGCTCATTGAGCCACCTGTACAGTAGAATTTCCACGTCATTTCCCTCTACCTCTATCTTTCTCATCTCAGATTCACCAATTCTGGAGGTGTCCACAAATGCATCATAAAAAGCGTAAGCTGCATTCTTCATCAACTCACTCAGACTGTCACCATAAATTTCAAAGGCTATGTCAGCAGTATGATCGATAAATCTGTATTTCATATTTAAGATTGCACCTCTCCTTATTTCTGCTTTTTCCCAGCTTTTACCGATGTAACCTTGGCAGCCACATAACAAACGAAATCGTGTTCTGAAAATCCAAGATTAAGTTGATTNAAACTGACAATCTTAAATCCAGAGTTTTGAAGCATTTTTTTAATTTCACTCACTGGATAGAATATGGCTGTTCTGTAGAAGGGAGAATCCTTTAACATGTAATATCTTGCAAGGCCAGAATNCTCNGGGATTACACATAGTACAAGTTTTCCATTGTTTTTCAGAATTCTGTAAACTTCGCTTAATGACCTTTCCGGATCCCTTAAGAAGCAGAATGTGAAGATTAGATAAACAGCATCAAAAATTCCATTTTTAAATGGCAACGCGATTGCATCGCCACGTACAACTTCAACTCCTCTCCTTTTTGCAATTCTAAGCATTTGCAGAGATATATCCAGACCGACATCCAGTTTCAGTGGTTTGGCAAAACGCCCAGTTCCTACGCCTACTTCTACCGTTAGCCCACTAATTCGCGGTATTACTTTAAGTTCTCTTTCGTAAATGTCTCTATTCTTTTCGTACCACCTATCATACCTTTCGGCAAANCTGTCAAAAACGTCCATAAAACAACTCCCGAAACAGATAAGTATTTTTCATCATCCGAATTTTAATGGATTTAATCCTCCCTCTCCTTGCGTGTTTCGCAATCGCATTTGCGATAGGTTCCAATGATACAAGCAATTCATTTGGTATCTGCATAGGTTGCGGAATACTTACCATGAGAAGAGCAGCGTATTTACTTTTTTTTCTGGTTTTTGCAGGTTTTCTGATTGGTGGGCAAAGAGTTATTCAGACAGTAGGAGGAGAGTTGACGGAACTCGATGCTACAATAGTCTCTGTGTCACTTCTTCTCTCTTCCCTTGCAATCGTTGCTGCAAATCATCTGAAGACTCCAGTTTCCAGTCATCAGGCAATAATTGCAAGTCTTGTGGGTTCAGCTCTGGCTCTCGGCAAAGAAGTGCAGCACACAACCTTTGTCAAGATAGTGGCTTCCTGGATAGTATCCCCATTTGGTGCCTTGGTAATTGCTATCCTGATATACTGGACAATGGAGAGGACAATTTCAAGACTTCCAGCTTTCAGAGTTGAGAGAACTGTAAACTTCTTGCTACTCTTCAGCGGTTCAGTGGTGGCCTTTAATACCGGTGCAAACGAGCTTGCTACTGCACTCGCTCCAGCAGTCAGGTATGGAGTTGTTGATACACTTGGGGCTGCCATCATTGGTTCCTCGATGCTGTTTGCTGGAGCAGTGATTGTCAGTCACCGAGTTGTGGAGGTTGTGGGAAAGGGTATTACAGCCCTCGATCCCTACTCAGGACTCGCAGCTCAACTTGGTGCTGGACTAACAGTTTTGATTTTTACTTTTCTCGGTATGCCGGTATCCACAACATACTGCGTTGTGGGAGCGGTAAGTGGAGTGGGGATCTACAAAGGGTTAAGAGGTGTGAAATTCTCATTTATCAGGAAGATTAGTTTGAGCTGGATTCTCACACCTGTGGCATCATTTTTTGCAAGTTACATCGTTGTGGCATTACTTGTGTCGTTGTGAGTCTCNTCGCCAGCTCGCCCGGATCATTAAGCTTTCTCCACGAGCTTTCTGAATCTCACCGCATCATCGAACATGTGAACGTTGTTAAACATCACGTACCCACCCTTTCCAAGTTCCCTGCACTTTTCAGATAGTCTCTGAAGTTCTTTGTCGGTATATTTATGCTTGTAGTCGAATCCATGAAGACGGAAGTAAAAGATGTCACCGTAGAGGGGATCAGAAAGGAACGGGTCCACCACATGAATAAGATCAAGCTCCCTGCAAACTGAAAGTACATTCTCTTTTTTCCAGCCTCGAGGCTCAAAAGCAAAGATAAATTCTCTCTCAATTGAGCTAAAGAACTCTATCATATTCCTGATGTTTTCCTCAGAATCTCTGAAGCTTTTTGGAGTCTGAAAGAGAACTAACGGTGATCTAAGTTCCCTGGCAATTTCTCTTGTCACCTCCCAGGCTTCAAACACTTCCTTTATGGGTTTAAAAAATCCTCCATCGCTCAGTGAGAGTTTAGCTTTTCGGTATGTTGGACTTGATGGTGGGTGAGTTATTACCTGCCAAGCTTTCACTGTGAACTCAAAGTTGTCCGGAGCTATGTTTCTCCATTTTCTTGCTGTTTCTGGAGATGGTGGCTTGTAAAAAGTTTTCTGCACTTCAACAACATCAAAATTCTCGAAATACTTTTTCATCGAAACGGGAAATCCACAGCATCCAACCTTCATTTTCAGAATTTTTTACCTTTTTGAAATTTAATGTCTATTGTTTCTGGAGATCTCAACTTGCCCATTCAGTTTTTTGAACCGTATAATAAAAACTGTACCTCCTGGTGAGTTATCCTCAACTTTAATCTCTCCTCCGTATCTCTCCACAACTTTTTTCACTATGTATAAACCCAGACCCGTGTTTCCCCTCTCTCCATAAAAGAATCCTTCCTCGAAGATTCTGTCTTTTATTTCATCTGGAATACCTTTTCCGTTATCTGCAACTTTCAGCTCACTGACATCTCCATTATTTGTGTGCGATATTTCAATCACATTACTTCCACCATGTCTCACAGCATTGTCAACCAGATTTTCCAGNATTGACTGAAACATGTCGTCCGCAACAACAGCAGAATCTCCACTGAACCTNATATCAACCTCTGGATACTTATCTCGCAGTTTTCTGACCACTTCAGTCAAGTCTACATCTACAGCAGTCCTTTCCGGCTCAATCAGATTCTGAAATTCTNTCATTCTTGATAAAAGGTNGATGCTGTTGTTTATCATTTCTCGAGCTTTGTAAAGCTGCATTTCATCTCTGAGATCCAAGTAGAGGTCAATGTAACCAGCCACAACCGTCAGATTGTTGGTAATATCATGNCTGAGAATCCGATTTATCAGTTTCAGAAGCTCTNCTAACTCTTCGACTCTTCTNTGAGCAGCCACTTTTTCAGAGATATCCACAATATTTCCCATAATCGCTGGTTTTCCATTCCAGATTACAGGTATTGGCCTCGCTTCAACCCATATCTCATTTCCATGTTTATCAATGGCTTTAAATTGCACAGAAGGGGGAAGTGAGTCCATCTTCAAGTTCATTGCAAGTTCTGTAAAAAGGGCTATCTGCTCACGGTAATCCGGATGAATTAGGTCGTAAGGGTTCATTTTGTAAAGCTCTTCCCTTCCGTACTTTGATATTTCCTCAAGTTTCCGGTTAACGTACATGAATTTGCCATCCTGATAGATATAAATACCTACATCAAATTTGTCAAGAACCTCACTGGGTAGCATGATTTCTTTAACTTCGTTGTTAGCCATTTTAAGACGAATAATTTAGCATATATTTAATAGTTTTCCTCATAATCATGTAAGGGCANTAGATAAGAATACTCTACTATATTAAAAAAATTTGTAAAAATACCATTTTCAAATGCTCACATAAGTACACTCGCCTCAACATTGAATGGTGCAAACGAATCGGGATTCACAGCCAGATCAACNATGAATGGCAAATTACTTGATAGCATTTTTTCAATGCCATCCTCGATTTGATCATCGCTGTTAATTCTNATTCCGTCACCACCAAAAATTCTGGCAAGTTCAGCGAAGTCAGGATTTGAATGGAGAGTACCATAAACCCGACCACCTTTCTGGATTTTCTGCCTGACATACAGAACTCTGTATGCGTTATCATTGACAACGATGACCTTAACAGGAATCTTCTCCCGAACTGCCGTTTCAAAATCCTGGATGGTCATCATAAACTCGCCATCACCCAGTACTGCTATGCCTATTTTACCATTCAGCACAGATGTCATCGCTGCTGCGAGACCAAAGCCCATAGCACCATGATTAATAGCAGCGAGATATGTTCGTGGCTTTCTTATTTTCAGATAGCTCATTGTGTAAAGTATATGCATACCCTGACCTGATGTTATAACAACGTCGTCTAAATCTTTGAGTCTTTCATCCAGTTCTTTGAAAAATAAAGCTGGATTTACATAACCATCGTACTTCATCTTAGCAGCGTTCTCCAGCATTGAGTTCCAGTTCTGTCTCCATCCGTCTATTGTATCCCACCACTCCTCTGATGTTTGATACTCTTTTACGATCTGATTCAGTTTTCTCAGGAAATCGACTGCATCACAGATGGCTATTAAACTATAGTCAAGCTTGTTTTCTGCTTCCTTGTCCAGAGTAACGGCTATTATATCACCTTCTGGCATTATGTTGTAGCCGTAGGTGGTTATGTCCGTAAGCTGGCATCCCAGACATAAAACACAGTCAGAATTTTTCAGAGCATCATCGGCGTGAATACTCCCTCCACCAAATCCAACCCTGCCAAGACAGAGGTTTTCCTCCTCATTCATTGTTCCTCTACCATTTCCTGTTGTTGCTACCGGTATTCCAGTTTTTCTGGTAAACTCCAAAAGAACCCTGCTTCCTTCCTCGCAGTTTAAGCCGTACCCTGCAATTATGAGTGGTCTGGATGATTTTCTGAGCAATTTCGCAGCTTTCTCAACTTCTTTCAGGTCTGCCTTGGGTTTTTCAGGATCAAATCTGCACTCTTCAACTGAAGCCGCTGCCTCATCGAGCCAGAGATCTTCAGGAACTTCAATGAAAGCGGGGCCACATTCCTTCACTGCTGTGGAGAATGCTCTGCCTAAAACATCAGGAATCTCTCCAGACTCAGATACTCTGTTGCAGAAAACTGTAATTGGCTCCATAATTTTCTGCATGTTCACTTCAAGCATTGTATTCTTCCCGTACAGTTTCCTTTTTGCTCCACCTGCGATTAAAACCATTGGTGAACCATCCTTGTATGCATTTGCAACACTTATCGCTGCGTTGAGCGTCCCTGGACCTGCATGAACCACAGCGACTCCNGGAAAGCCTGTAAGTCTCCCCTCAGCATCTGCCATACTTGCTGCCACCTGCTCGTGTCTGCATGAAATGTAGCGTATGTGCTTAGCATCGTAAAGAGCATCGATGAAATCAACAACAGATGTACCGATTACTCCATAAATTCTCCTCACTCCAAGCTTTGCAAGACACTCCACGAAAAGTTCAGCAGCGTTCATCTTTTCACCTCCTGCCAAGGAAGCGAATTACCTACTAACAACATTAAGAGGTTCTTCACCCCTCAGAACTCGCCCTATGTTATTCAAAGCCTCTCTTATGATTCTTAACCTCGCCTCATTCGTCGCCCCAGCAATGTGAGGGGTGAGTATCAGATTTGCATCCTTTAAATCAAATAACTCACTATCAGGTGGGAGAGGTTCTTTGGAATATACGTCGAGAGCAGCACCAGCGATCCATTTCTCCTTCAGCGCTCTTACGAGNGCTTTTTCCTCAATTATCTCCCCTCTTGCAACGTTAATAAGTATGGCAGAGTTCTTCATTTTTCTAAACTCCTCCTCACCAATTAAACCCTCCGTTTCAGGTGTAAGAGGCAAATGTATGCTCAGAATGTCTGACTCTCTGAGAAGGGANTCAAAATCTCTGAACTCAGCTCTGTATTTATCCTCAATCTCTTTTTTCCGCTCNAAATCGTTGTAAATAATCCCCACATCCCACCCCTGCAACCTTCTCGCTACCTCTACACCCTGCCTTCCCATACCCAATATCCCCCAAGTTCTACCTGCAAGTTCGTAAAATCCCAGGTTAAACATATCTTCCTGAGCCCANTCACCACTTGATGTCCTTTGGTGGGCATACAGAAGCCGTTTAAGAAGAACAAGTGCACACATCACAGTATGTTCAGCAACACTTGGTGCATTTACACCTGCAACATTTGCAACAGCTATACCAAGTTCTCTTGCAGCATCAATATCAATGTGGTCATAACCAGTTGAGGGTTGCTGGATGAGTTTTACATTTTCCATAACTTCNAACATCTTTCTGGTAATTGGAATTTTAAATGTGTAATCTCCAATTATGATTTCCGCATCTTTCACAATCTCAATTACTTCTGCTTCGTTGTATTCGCTCACAGTTACCACATCGAACTCTCCGCTGTACACGGAGGAGATCAGAGATTCGACGAGTGGTTTTGGAAGAGGGGCAAAACTTACAATTTTTACCATGAACAAAATTAACAATTTAATTTATAAACTTTGCTCAACACAATAAAAGAAAATAACATAATGTTCAATAATTAATATTGAGATCGACCCGATCCAGCATGGCTACTTGAGATAGTACTTCCAGAAATCCGGTTTTCTTTTCTCTATGAATGCGTTTCTACCCTCCATAGACTCCTCAGTTCCGTAATACAGACTCAATCCACCAACTCCGAGTTCCGTAATCCCTGCGAGTCCATCACTTTCTGCGAGGAACGCGTACTTGAGCATCTTGAGAGCTGTCGGACTCTTTTCAAGCAGTTCANTGCACCATTTTTCCACCTCTTCATCAAGTTTTTCGTAAGGAACAACAGCGTTCACAAGTCCCATCCTCAAAGCTTCTTCAGCTGAATAGAGTCTGCACAAATACCAGATTTCTTTCGCTCTCTTGAGACCAACACATCTCCACAGATCCCCAGTTCCAAAACCGGGGTCAAAGCTTCCAACTCTCGGTCCAGCCTGACCGAGCTTGGCATTTTCGGATGCTATGGAGAGGTCGCAGTTTACTTGCCATACGTGCCCTCCACCAACTGCGTAGCCGTTAACTCTCGCAATAACCGGCTTCGGTATGTGTCTTATGAGAAACGTAACAAACTGCCATCCAACTTCGAGCGGAAGAGCAGCTATAGTTCCTTCAAGCTCCTCCCTGCTGTAGCCCTTGTATCCGCCAAGATCCCTGATGGACTGATCCCCACCAGTGCAGAAGGCTTTGTCTCCCGCTCCGGTAAAGACAACGACTCCCACATTCCTGTCGACCCAAGCATCTATGAAAGCCCTGGTGATCTCGTAAACTGTAACAGGTGTGCATGCGTTATACTTTTCAGGTCTGTTTATCGTTATTCTCGCCACTCTATCCTTCTTTTCATAAATAATATCCTGAAACTTCATAAAGTCACCTCCTCAAAAATTTATCTTCTAACACCGAGCAAACGCCTCCCAATCAACCACTTCTCAATTTCTCTCGCTCCCTCATATATCTCCAGCACTCTGACGTCTCTGTAGAACTTCGAAATCACATACTCGTTAAAGTATCCATAACCTCCGTGGATCTGCAGCGCTTCATCCGTGACCTCTACTGCAATTCTCGCTGCAAACCACTTCGCCATAGCTGAGAGTTCAGGGTTGACATTTCCACTATCTATAGCCTTGCAAGCCTCGTAGGTCAAACACCTCGCCGCCTCGATTTTCGTTGCCATCTCCGCAACCATGAACTGCACACCCTGAAAGTTCGCAAGCCTCACACCGAATGCCTCTCTTTCTCTTGCATACTTTATGGCGAGTTCGAGTGCTCCCTGGGCAGCTCCAACAGCCTGAGCAGCAACCCAGGTCCTGCTCCTGTTGAAGAAGTCCATGATGTGGTAGAATCCCCTCCCCCTCTTACCCATCAGATTCTCTTCCGGTACCCTCACGTCATCGAAGTGCACCTCAGCTGTATCGCTTGCCCTCATTCCAAGCTTTCCTGTGAGTTTATTTCTCTTCACACCATCTACATCAAGATCTACTATAAAGGTACTGAACCTCCGATGTCTCTCTCCCTCCTCCTCGGTTCTGCAAAGCACTATTGCAAAATCCGCTATGCTGCCATTCGTTATGAATGTTTTCGTCCCGTTTATAACCCATTCGTCCCCCTCCTTCACAGCCCTNGTTCTTATCCCGGCTACATCGCTTCCAGCGTGAGGTTCTGTAATCATGATACCCATTATTGCCTCTCCGGTTGGGAGCTTTGATAAATACNGTTCTTTCTGGTCTTCTGTGCCGTGAAGAAGGAGAATTTCGGCACCTATTGTAGTACCTAAGGCAGCAAAACCACATCCAGGATCAACACGGTGAAACTCCTCCCATATAAGGGCATTCTCGAAATATCCCAGCCCCTGCCCTCCATATTTCTCCTCTATAAACACTCCAACAAAACCATGCTTACACGCATCCCTCCACAGCTTCCACGGAAACTCTTCTTTCTCATCGCACTCTTTCGAATATTTAGGCAGTTCATTTTCAGCAAACTCTCTTGCAGCGTTTTTGATATCTCTCTGCTCATCTGTAAGCTCTACCATACTTAAAGAGAGTCAACATTATGTTTAATGTTTTTGTTTTTCCGCAAGGAGTTTCATCGCTCAGCTGAGCGTACCCTTTCCAAACGCAAAAAATTTTATTCCATCACCAGAGTTTAGCCCGATGCCAGTGGTGACACTTTACTGGGACGAACTGGAGAGACTCGTGAATGCAGACAGAAACCTCATTCTCGAAAAACTTCCAATGCTGGGTTGTGANGTGGAAAGAGTGGAAGAAGATCACGTTGACGTTGAATTCTTTCCAAATCGACCAGATCTTTACAGTGTTGAGGGTGTAGCAAGGGCTCTCAGGGGTTTTCTTGGAATTGAGAAGGGTTTGAAGTCCTATTCAGCTCATAGAAGTAACTGGAAAATTTATGTTGACAGAAAAGTGTTTGAGGTGAGACCTAGAATAGTCGGATGCGTTGTAAGGGGACTGGAAATGAGTGACGAAGTTATCCGAAGTCTAATGGAGGTACAGGAAGACCTCCACTGGACAATAGGCAGAAACAGGAGAAAAATGGCAATAGGAGTTCACGACTTGAGCAAAGTTAATTTTCCCCTCCGCTACACCGCCGTTAAATCATCATTCTCCTTCATACCACTGGATTTCGACAGAGAAATGACAGTTGAGGAAATACTCCGANTGCACCCAAAGGGTAAAGCGTACAGCTTCATTCTTCAGGAAAAGGCCTCATACCCGATGATAATTGATGCTCAAAATGAGGCGATTTCCTTCCCGCCAATCATCAATGCAGAAAAAACGAGAGTTACTGAAAAAACGACTGACCTGTTCATAGATGTAACAGGATTTGATGAGAATGTGGATAGGGCTCTCAACATTCTTGCATGTATGCTGTCAGATAGAGGCGGAAGGCTGGAAGTGGTGGAAATTCACTATCCGGACAGAATTGAAATTACTCCCAATCTTGAACCGAAACTGATTGAAGTTGAGAAATCCGAGATCGACTCACTCTTGGGATTCAAGCTGTCAGATGAAGAAGTTGTAGATGCCTTNGAGAAAATGAGGTATGGATGCAAATTCGATGGTGAGAAAATTGCTGTTCTTGTACCACCCTACAGGGCCGATATTATGCACCCCTGGGACATAATCGAGGATGTAGCGATAGGATACGGTTACGATAAAATTCAGCCAGAATATCCGCAGACCAATACAATTGGCGAAACTCACCCCTGGAATGAGGTGAGGGAGATTGCGAGAGAGATCATGATTGGACTTGGCTTTGTCGAAGTCATGACATTTACACTTACCAATGAGTCAGTTATGTATCACAAAATGAGGAGGAAGGCTGATCCCTGGGTGGATTTCACACCGGTTATGCACCCACTAACAACCGAACACACAATTATAAGAACCCACATATTGCCCAAACTCCTTGAACTTCTGTCGCACAATAAACACCACGAGATGCCTCAGATGGTATTTGAGGTCGGAGATGTTGTTAGAGGTGGAAAGAACTACCTCCACCTATCAGCCTGTGTAACACATTCGAGAGCAAACTTTGCAGAGATAAGAAGTTATGTCCAGGCAGTAATGAGAGAACTCGATGTTTCCTGGAAAGCTGAGGTTTCCAACGACGAAGCATTTGTTCCCGGAAGAAGAGCAAATATCATCACTGACGGTAAACAGGTTGGTGTGTTTGGAGAGATTCATCCNGAAGTTCTTGAGAACTTTGAGTTGAAAAACCCTGTTGTAGCTTTTGAAATAGATCTATGCATGCTTTTTGACTGTGGAAAACTGCTTTGAAGTTTTGAGAAGATATGTAGGACGAACAGAGGTCAAACATGAAGTATCTGGTTCTGATCCCGGATGGAATGGCGGACAGAGGAGTTGAGAAGTTGGGTGGAAAAACTCCACTTGAGGCTGCGGACACACCAAATATGGATTTCATTGCNAGAAATGGTATGTGCGGAATGGCTAAAACTGTGCCTGAAGGTTTTGAGCCTGGAAGCGACATAGCCATTCTAACGATTTTCGGCGTTGATGTTAAAAGATATTACACCGGTAGAGGACCGATAGAGGCTCTGGCAAGGGGGATTTCAGGAAAATACGTCTTCAGGTGCAATCTTGTTAAAGTCGAACACGGAATAATGGTTGATTACTCTGGCGGTAGAATGGGAGACGATGAAGCTAAAAGAATAATAGAGGCTCTGAACAGGGAGATTGGAGTAAGATTGAAATTTGTTAAATTCCATACGGGTAGAAGCTACAGAANCCTTCTGGTCGTGAACAGATATTTCGAAGGGGAGGTAAAAACTCACGCTCCACACGATATTCAAGGAAAGAAAATAGAAGAATACCTGCCTTCGGGTGGGGAACTCGCCAGACTCCTGAGAGACCTTATTGCGATGTCCGAATCAGTGATCAGGAAAGTCACACTCCGGGCAAACATGATCTGGCCTTGGAGTGGTGGAAAAATGCCGGAATTTCCATCATTCAGAAAGATGTATGGTGTAAAGGGGGCAGTGATTTCAGAAGTTGATCTTGTAGAAGGAATCGCCAGAGGGATGAAAATGAGCGTTCTGAATGTTGATGGACTGACAGGGTANATCGATACCAATTACCGAGGTCTGGTAAGAAAGTGTGTGGAGGGACTCGACGAGTTCGATCTTGTTGTTCTCCATACAGAGGGTATTGATGAGGTTGGACATGAAGGGGATGCTGAGAGAAAGGTTGAAGGAATCTCAATCTATGATGAGAAAATAGTTGGGAAACTGCTCGACAAAATAGATCTGGAAGAAACGAGAATTCTACTGACTCCGGATCATCCAACTCCAGTTGATGTCAGAACCCACGTTGCTGAACCGGTTCCACTGGCAGTTTATGGTTTGAAGAAAGATGATGTAAGAGTTTACTCTGAAAAAGCGTGCAGAAAAGGTCGAATTGGGCTCGTAGATGGTAAGAAACTTCTTCCCATCTTGCTGAGCAGATAATTTACCCTGTTCTACTGTAAACACCGTAAATTTCCCCGTACTGCACAACATGGTCTTTAATCGCTTCTTTCAGAGAATCCTTGGTATAATGACCCTCAAGGACTGTATCAAGAGCATAGATCTTAAAGTAATACCTGTGAGTCTTTCCAGGTGGTGGACATGGACCATTGTATCCTATTTTACCAAAATCGTTCTTTCCCTGTACCATTCTGGGATTCTGAACCTCTGCTTTCTTGGGTATGTTTTCGGGTATCACGTTGACAGGTTCAATGTTCCACGCAATCCAGTGAGTGAACACACCAAACGGGGCGTCGGGATCTTCACAGATAATAACCAGACTTTTAACATCACTCCTCAGTCCATCAATCTCTATAGGCGGGGAAACATCAGCTCCATCACAGGTGTACTTCACAGGTATTCTCCCACCGTTATCAAATTCCGTTTTCACAANAAGGTTCTTCTCGTAAGATGGGCTTTCAGCAACACATCCAAGCATTAACAACAAAGTAGCAATAACGGCCAGTAATATCCTCCCAACCATAAAATCAGTAGTGGTTCATTTTCTATAAATCGCTTTCCCGACATAAATTTTGAATGGAGTTTTGAAGCGTTAGAATATTAAAATTTAATCCAGGTAGTATTTTGCATGCCTGTCTGGAACAGGCTGATCAGAGATCTCACCGGCTGTATACTCTTCGCTGACATAAAGTCCACAGTAACACCTCCCATACTTTCTAATGTCCTCTTCAGCATACACACAAGGGCATACTATCATCCTGTCTATTTCTCTCCTACCTACAGCAAGTCTGCATGGACAGATTGCAATGCCATACCGTTTCCTGTTCTCAAGGAGTCCTTCAGCAAAGGATCTGACAAGTTCCNTGTCTGGATTAACTCTCCAGCCCTTCTTTTCAGCAATTCTCTCGAATATCTTTATATAATCCTCGACCTCCACTTTCNCATTCCCCCTTCATGACTCCTCAATCCTTCAGGAGATCGAGCAGCTTTTCCCTATTGAAACCCAGAACCCANTTGTCTCCCTTAACAACCAATGGAACGGAATAACTACCTGTTATGCTGTGTACTGTCTCTATAACTTTCTTCCTCTCTTCTCCCTCAAGCCTGTCCACCCAAACGACTTCAAAATCAACTCCTGATTCTTTTAAGAACTCAAGAGTTTTCTTGCAGTGAGGGCAGGTTGTAAGCCCGTACATGGTTATTTTTGCCATGCACATAAACTTTAATCTGATTTTTTAAATTTTAAGGTGATTTTAGAAATCAATAACTTTTCCAAAAAATTATTAGCTAACATGTACAGAAAATAAGAAAGTTTTTACTTATGATTAACCATTATACCAAAAGATATAAATGCACAACAGGGTACTGTAATGACACTCTGAAATCATCTCGATTTCGTAACAAGATTTCATCACCGACACGGTCTCAGAGATGGTTTCCAGCACCAGCCAATGAGAAGGTAGTATGAAGGACAATCTACTAAAAGAGCTTGAAAAATGCCGTAAAAAACTTGAAGAATGTGAAAAAAGATTCAGAGAGTTGTGGGAGAATGTTGATGAAATTCTGTATCTTCTGACTCCAGATGGTACTTTTATTGACGCAAACCGAACAGCTCTGAAAATCTTTGGTTACGCCAAGCGAGATCTGAAAAAGATTAACATAAAAGACGTAGTGGCTGAGGACTACGTTGATCTGGCATTAGAGAAGATAAGGGAAATAATCGAGAAAAGACAACCTCTNGAGGCATTTGAGTTACCCTGCCGGACGAGGAGCGGAGAAATTATCTGGGTTGAGATTAGAGTTTACCCCATCATCAAAAATGGCAAAGTGATAGCGATACAGGGTATGGCGAGAGATATAACCGAAAAAAAGAGACTCGAAGAGGAAATCAGAAGTTCAGAGGAGAAATATCGAGATCTGTTTGAGAATTCACTTGAGATAATGGCCATAACCAACCTGAAAGGAGAATTTGTGGAAGTAAACAGAGCCTTTGAAGATGCTACGGGATTTTCGAGAGAAGAGGTCATTGGGAGATCATACAGAGAATTTGTTCCCGATAAAGAGACGGCAGAAATCATCTTCAGGAAATACAATGAAGCATTTAAAAGNGAAAAAGACCTTTATGGTCTGGAATTTGAGATTTCAACCAAGAGAAGAGATAAAATCGTACTTGAAGGAAATATAAGGCTGTTGAAAAAAGGTAATNTTGTATGGGGCTTTCAGGGAATATTTCGCGATATAACAGACAGAAAAAGACTTGAACTTGAATTAAAAAGGAGGAACAGAATTCTCTCTATCATAAATGAGATAAACGGTCTTCTGGTNCANGAGAGAGATGAGAGAGTTCTGCTTGAGAGAATATCAGAGCTGCTTGCACATCTTGAAGACGNGTATTCGACCGAAATTCTCCGTCTTGAGAACTCATATCTTACCAGAGCCGCTTGCTCCGGCTACACTCCACATCCAGTAAGAGCTGCGATATCAGAGATACCATGTGCTGAGATGGCAGTAAGTAAAGGTGTAACCTCTGTTATGGATATGGACTTGAGACGTGAGATCTGCCCGTATTACAGCATCTTTAGAGAATCGAGATGCTTTACAATGCCTATGAACGTCAATGGCAGCACCATGGGAGTTGTGATCCTTCACACAGGTCTGGGTGTAGTTCCCGACGAAGAAGAGATAAAACTCCTCGAAACAATGGCAAAAGATATCGCATTTGCTCTNAAATCCAGAGAAATTGACGTGGCAAGGAAAAAAGCTCTTGAACAGATACAAGATAATATTGAGAAATTCGCAATACTCGTCGATCACCTCCGCAACCCTCTGGCAGCAATTGAGGGTTATGCCGAAATTTTTGGTGACGAGGCCAGTTCCAAAATTAAAACTCAGGTGAGAAGAATCGAAAGAGTTATTCGAGATCTCGAAAAAGGCTGGCTTCATTCAGAAGAGATAAAAGAGTATCTTAAAAAATGGGAGAGATGAATCACTTTTGCTGCGAAAGAGACTTTATTTTATAGTAGAGAGATGGGAGGAAGAGACCAACATCAGTAACAACCCCAATAGCCTGCTGAGTTCCTCTGTCAACGAGTTTCGTGACCGTTGCTGGATTAGAATCTACACAAATCGTCTTAACGGTTGAGGGCAGGAGATTACCAACTGCTATGCTGTGAAGCATTGTAGCGAGCATTATGACCATATCGATATCTCTCAGCGCTTTCTTCATTTCTTTTTTTGCTTCCATTACATCCGTAATTACTTCTGGCAGTGGTCCATCATCTCTTATCGAGCCGGCAAGAATGAATGGCACACCTCTCTTNACACACTCATACATAATCCCGTCTCTCACAATCCCNTTCTCAACTGCCTGTTTGATGCCACCAGCAGCTATGACCTTGCTTATTGTATAGAGATGATGCCTGTTACCTCCTGGAACTGGTATTCCTGTTTTCACGTCCATTCCGAGCGATGTGCCGAAAATGGATATCTCCATATCATGAACAGCAAGCGCATTTCCCGAAAGAAGGAGATCGATGTAGCCTTCCCTAATTAAAGCAGCAAGAAAATCTCTGGCACCTGTGTGGTTTACNGCTGGTCCAGCAACTACTGCAATTTTTCCACCTTCTCTCTTCAGTCTAATTATTTCCTCTGCAATTGCTTCGATCATCTGTTCAGTTGGTCTCTCNGTTGAAACCCTTCCGCCCATAAACTCAAAGTATGTGGACTTTCTCGGCCTCTCGGGAGGTAACACTCTGACTCCCTTTTCACCCACAACAATCATGTCCCCCTTTCTAACCTCTCCAATTGAAATGCAAACAGCTCTCTCATTTCTTATTGCAATAACTCTATCCATTCCAATATCCTCTACATTCAGCCATTTTCCACGATACCGGACGAATGTGGGATGATTGGTTGTAACGTAGAAATTATCAGGAAGAACCCTGTCACCAGGAGCCGGCTGAAGTTCAACCTCCTCCACTTCTGGTAATCGTGCACCGAGTTTATGGAGTTCTTTGAGAATTTTCTCCAGATGGCTTTCATCTCTCCCAAAAACAATCATCCTGGCATAGCTGTAATCGTGCTTCTTCTTTCCGACTCTGAACTCCAGAATCTCAAATTCACCTTCGAGGTCAAGAATGGTATCAAGAGCCCTTGGCAGGATCATTGAGTCAATGAGATGTCCCTCAAACTCAATCTCCTTTGCCACACCACTTGTATTTTTCACCAACTTATCACCCCAGCAGTCATTATGAACTTTCTTGACTCGAGTATTGCATNTTCATTCCGAGTTTCAATGGTTAAAAAACCTTCGTAGGTCTTGAGTGGAAACTCGCTCAGGTCAACGCTTCCCCTGCCAAGTGCCAGATGTTCGTCCACCTTCCCATTGTTGTCATGGAGATGAATGTTCACAACTCTATCAAAATTCCGAATAAAAAACTCGTTCTTCCTTATGTTGTAGTGTCCAACATCCAGTGTGAGTCTGAGCTCGGTGTTTTCAAGCAGAAAATTGAGTGCCCTTTCTAGACCCTTCTCTATCAGTATTGTATTCTCAAGAGCCAGAGTAACAGGAGAGTTCAGAAGAAATGAGTACATCTCATGCATCAGTACCCGCTCATTGTGTTTATCAAAAAGATCGAGGTTGAAGTAAAATTCTCCATTGTTTATGAATGCTGGGTTCCAGCCTATGTGAAATGTTACAATTTCTGCTCCACACCTTTCAGCAAAAAAGCAAACTTTCTGCATCTCCTTGTAACTCGCTCTTCTCATAGTATCACTTATCGATATAAAATTCGTGCTCGTTGCCGGAGCGTGAATCAGGAGATCGAGATCATAACTCCACCTAAGTTCTATTACCTCTCCATAACCCAAAACGTCCACAGCGTACAGTGGGTGATCCATCAGTATTTCGATGTGTGTGAATCCGTTATTTGCAGCGAACTCAAATGCATCTTTTGGAGAATGTCTGACATCAGGTTGCATCCCCAACTTCATGGCTCCACCATGGTGCCAATACCTTCTCTCGTAAACAACTCGAGCAGAATGGAATGAGGCTTTGAGCCATCAATTATGTGGGCTCTCTCCACACCACCCTTCACAGCTCTGATTACTGCTTCAACCTTTGGTTTCATTCCACCAGCAATTAAACCGCTGATGAGCATGTTCTCAAGCTCATCGACCGTTATTCTTGAGATCAGAGATTTCTCATCTTCCAGATCTTTGAGGATACCCGGAACGTCTGTCAGCATTATCAGTTTCTTCGCTTTAAGAGCTGCCGCTATATCACCAGCGACGATGTCAGCATTGAGGTTGTACGTATTTCCTGAAAGATCTGTAGCAACAGGAGACACAACGGGGATGAAACCACTCTCAAGTAAAATTTTGAGAATCTCCGGGTTTACATATTCAGTCTCACCAACAAAACCAAGATCGATGATAATCTCTTCATCTCCCTTTTTCATCTTCATCTCCTTCTTTTTTGCTACAATAAGCAATCCATCTTTTCCGCTAAGTCCAACAGCTTTACCACCAAGTCTGATGAAGGTTGTAACGATTTGAGAGTTTATTTTNCCATCCAGAACCATTTCAACAACTTCCATTGTCTCGCTATCCGTGACGCGAAGCCCCTCAATAAACTTTGGTTTAAGACCAAGTTTTTCCATTTTTTCAGATATTTCAGGTCCTCCGCCATGTACAACAACCGGTTTTATCCCAACGAAATAGAGGAGAATTATATCACGAATTGTGTCTTCGAGGACCTCGTAATTTACCATCGCATGTCCACCGATTTTTATTACCATNATTTTTCCGTGAAACTCCCTGATATATGGGAGAGCTTCCACAAGCAGCTCCACATTTTTCATTTTCCCACCCCAGATGGAGACTACAACTCAGCTTTTTTCTGCCTCAGGGATTCAAGAATTTCTTTTGCATAATCAAGTCTTATTTTCTTATCTCTGACCATCACTTCAACAATCTCATCCACCTCCCCTCCCTCTGCACCAACCATTATTGCAAGATTTCTCGCGTGGAGCTCCATGTGGCCTCTCTGTATCCCCTCCGTAGCAAGAGCTCTCAGAGCTGCNAAGTTCTGCGCAAGTCCAACTGCAGCAATTACCCTCGCAAGTTCTTCTGAGCTTTTAACTCCCAGAATTTTCAGGCAAACTTTCGCAAGAGGGTTAACTTTTGTCGCACCNCCAACTGTCCCAACTGCAAGAGGAAGCTCAATTGTGCCAACAAGATTACCATTTCCATCAACTTCATATGAGGTTAGGGGTTTGTATCCATTTATCGCAGCATAACTGTGTGCCCCTGCTTCAACGGCTCTGAAATCATTCCCCGTGGCTATCACAACAGCCGAGATACCGTTCATTATTCCTTTATTGTGTGTTGCACATCTAAATGGATCCGCACAAGCAAAAGCATAAGCATTCATAATTCCTTCAACAACCTCCTCCCCCCCTATTACATCTTTTTTGAAAACAGCCTTTGCTCTTGCAATTCTATAGACAGCGAGATTTGATATTATTCTTAGATAAACTCTTCCACCAGTAATTCTTTCAATCAAAGGAGCCACTGCCTCGCACATCGTGTTTACAGCATTTGCACCCATTGCATCTCTTACATCCACAAGAAGATGCACAACAAGCATTTTCCCAGCTGGTGAGTCGATTACTCTCGCCTCAATGTCTCTACATCCCCCACCAATCTCAACGAGTATGGGATCGCATTCATTTGCTTTTTCAATTATTTCATCTCTGCGCCTCAGGACTTCAAATTTTGCTGATACAGGGTCGTTCAGATGAGTAACCTGAACCTGACCAATCATTGTTGATCCCGTGTAATCGGTGATAAATCCACCGCTTTCTCTGGCCATTCTGGCAGCATTGCTTGCTGCAGCAACTACACTCGGTTCTTCAATTACCATGGGTATCAGGTAGTCCTTACCATCTATCAAAAAATTNGTTGCAATACCTACTGGCAGCTCAAATGTGCCTATAACATTTTCAATCATCCTGTCTGCAATTTCAAGGGGTAGAGATGCGGTAGAAATGATGAGTTTTTTCTCCTCTTCATTTAGATTTGCAAACTCTGCTACCACATTCAGTCTTTCCATCACACTCATCTTATAGAATCCAGAGACCCTAGAAGTTCGCGACTTCTGCGACATGCTCTAAGAAAAATCGCATGCAATATAATCACTTCGATTGGGTTTAAATTATATGTTCAGTCAGGTGGAAGTTACCCGGTACTGTGGGATNGTTGGCCAGCTGCTTCGAATTGTTTTTCGATAAGATACCTAAAAANATTCACTTTCTGCTGGTTTCTGATTTCTATGTAACTGCTTAAAAGTTGCTTTTTAGCAGCGCTCATTCTAATCTGAAATTGATCCAGAAATGATTTAAGATGAGACCAAACTTCAGGTCAATGGAAAACCTGAAGAAATGGAGTGTACTGGCAGCAACAATAGTCTTCTGGGGACTTGCATTCACAGCAATAAAGTATTCAATCCGATACCTCAACCCTTTTGAACTTGCCTCACTGAGATTTGCAATTGCGGATATTTTCTTTTTCGCAGGTATAGTTGGAGGCCTTTTTCTTTCAAAGAGAAGTGGGGAAAGGACAAAAAACGAGACTGTTAATATCAGAGATNTCCCATCATTCTTTATTCTTGGATTTTTTGGTGTCACCGTGTACCATGTTTGTCTCAATACCGGTGAAATTACCGTTAATTCCGGAATTGCAAGCCTTATAATCTCAACAGCTCCTATATTCGTTTTAATCTTTTCAAGATTATTTTTAAAAGAGAGAATTACAGGATTGAAGATTGCAGGAGTTGTTATAGCTTTTACAGGTGTTGCGGTGCTTTCAAATCCAGAAAAAGGAAACATTGAGGGAATACTTCTGATATTTGCAAGTTCAATTTCAGCAGCAATTTACACTGTCCTTGGAAAAAGCCTCATGCACAGCTACAAACCGGTAACTCTCACAAATTATGCTATGCTTCTGGGTTCTATCCCACTCTTGGTTTTCTTGCCAAATGCTTTAATGAAAACCTTCAATGCTGGTTCGCATCTTATCTGGTCAGTGATTTTTCTTGGAGTTTTTTCAACTTACCTCGGTTACCAAGGATGGTATTATTTCCTGGAGAAGGAAGAAGCTTCCAGAGCCTCCGTATTTCTTCTGGCAATACCTTTCGTCTCAGTTATTGCGGGTGCAGTTCTGCTTGGAGAGTCAGTAANGCCTCTTACAGCAGTGGGTGGTCTTGCAATTGTTGTTGGTATTTTTCTGGTACTGAGAGGTTAGCTCTCTAAACTCTTCGCAGGCTTGAAGATTTCTCGCCTGAATCTACTGTAATATTCTTTCAGAATTTTCCTGATGGGTGGTAATCCAATCATTTCTGCTAAATCCAGTATCCCTGCCTGTCCTCCTGTTGCAAGCTGATAAATCTTGTTAACAGCGTCTTCATCGGCGATTCCTTCTTCAACAATTTTGAATGCCTCATTCACCATAGCTGCTATAAATGGCATAACATCTGCAGGCTGCGTATCAGANGCTCCGGAATTAAGTCCAGGAATCTTAGCTTGTCCGTTTTCCCATTCATAAAAACCCTCACCTGTCTTTTTACCCAGTTTTCCCCATTTAACCATCTTCTCGATGAAAAAGTCACTGCTTACGGATCCAAGATACCTATCACCATACTCTTCCCGAAGAGCTTTTGTTACATGTAGAACCACATCAATACCTATGTAATCGTACGCTTCGAAAATTCCCATATCCGCACCAAGATTTCGAAGTGAGATATCAATCTGCTCCGGTCTTGCATCAAGTAACATGAAGCTAAGAGCTGCACCGCCTGCAGCAAGTATTCGATTAAGTACGTGTCCTCTACACTCCTTTTTCAACACAACAGGCTTTTTACCTATTTTCTTCCCCATTTCCACTGCTTTTAGGATTGCATCTTCTGATGCAAGTTCCCCTGCAACTTCAATTAGCTCTCTAATTACAGGAGGTGTGGAAAAATGAAACAGAACGAGTCTCTCTGGTACATAAAGATGTTTCGCAATTTCTGAGGGTTTAAATGTAGATGTGTTGGTGCCAATAACGCAATTTTCGTCAATGAAATTCTCAACTCTCCTGAGGAGTTTAACCTTCTCCTCAAGATCTTCAACTATGGCTTCGACAACGAAAGAACTGTCACCGATTTCGCCGAGATGTGTAGTATAGCTAATTTTTGATACGATTTCGTTTCTTCTTTTTAAACCCGCTTTCTCAAGCTGCTCAAAATACTCCCCCTCATGAAGATCTCTTGCTCTCTTCAGAGCTTCTTCACTCTTATCAACAAGGANTACGTCGAAATCAGCATTCGAAAATAATGCTGATATGCCAGCACCCATCGTACCTGCTCCAATCACAGCTACTGCGGTCACAAACGCCACTCCTTCACAACCTTATCTGCTCTGAGTACAAGATCATACTTCATATATGCTCCGAAGAGCACTTCTTTAACAGGTATTTTGTGCACAGGATCGGAAGCTGACGGAGAGTCGTAGGTTATACTCGCTTCGCCACCAAAGATTCTCCTGCTGGCAATCTTCACATGATCAAAAGTTGTTCTCTTTTCATCATCTGCTGGTATGAACATGTACGAATACCATTTTACAAGCTGTGCCACACCATCTCCTCCTTCTATCGGAGGTAGAACCCTTAAAGAGAAAAGAGTGGATCTTTCCTGCATTATCGAGAGCAAAGCTGGATCAGGTCTGCCTTCTGGTTTCACAGTCAGAGTCAGCAACCTCTTACCCACAGGTCTTTCGAGAGTTCCAATTACAAGATCTCTTTCCCAGTTAAGTGTGATATGAGCGAGCTTTTTGGGCGCTCCAACAACCTCTCTACCNCCGCACAATGCTGCGTCATTACCGTCGCCGATGTAAATATAGGGAATGTAAAAACCCACCTCTCCTTCAAATTCAACCTGAATCAGAGAAAACATTTCATGGTAAGGACCGATTGTTGTAATAGGATACCAGGTTACCCAGACTGACGCGATTGGAGGATCTGAAAGACAGTTCATACCTTCAGGGANGAGATTTTCGATGCTTTTGTCAGTGGTAAATACTGCAAATGCAGCCTCACAATCGACGTATTCGGTTACAACATCCTTTGCTTTCATTCCGGTGACAAGTGCTCCGTAAAGGCTTGAGTCCAGAGGAATGGATAACCCCTCTCTTGCACCCCTTAACACCATTTTATCACTGAAAATAAAAAAGAAAAATTTAGTATTCTCTCAGAATATCAGCGAAGCCCAGTTTCATATCAAACTCGAAGTAAGTTGCCATCATAACCTCTGCAATCTCAATTTTGTGAACGGGGTCGATTACTGAAGGCATATCGTAGGTAACGCTCCCTGGCCCGATAAAAACAACCTTTTCACCGTTTGGATCTGTATGGAAGTAAATCTCCGAGTACCATTTTACAAGCTGTGTAACGCCTCCCTTTCCTTTTATTGGGGGAAGATGTCTGACTGAATAGAGGTAGGTTGGTTTTGGAAGAACTGCTTCAATCATGTCACTTGCTGCCCGTGTATTGGGTTTCATGGTAAACGTTACAAGTCTTCTTCCTGCAGGTCTTTCAAGTATCCCCTGAATAACATCGTACTCCTTTATTAGATCAATTTTAGCAAGCTTTTTCGGTGCTCCAGCCAGCTCTCTACCGGCAGCCATCGCAGCATCGTTTGTCACGTAAATGTAGGGAATGTAGTATCCAATGTCCCCCTGCTCGTCCTGAACTTGAATCGTGCTTATGTATTCGTAATACTCACCAACGGTGCTGAAAGGGTAGTGAGAGATCCAGATTCCTCCCTGTGCCGGTTT
>MTNC01000025.1 GCA_002010285.1 Archaeoglobus sp. JdFR-41
AAAAATAAATTAGATAACCTGTTCCGGAGCGAGTTTCGTCAGAATCTTTTGATCTGTTATCACTCCTACAGGTTCGCCCTTATCAGTAACCACGAGTATTCTNACTCCCTCATCCCTCATCAATCTCAGTGCCTCGCTGATGGATGTGTCCTTGTCCACCATCACAAGCTTGGGTCTCATATACTCTTTGACTTTTGCGTTGAGTTTGCCATCCGCAACAGCCTTTGCAACATGGTCAAGTGTGAAAATACCTGTGTAACGTCCATCACTTTTTACCGGAGTGCAGTATATGGCATTCTCTGCAAGGATCTTTGCAGCATCTTCAACTGTTGCCTCCTCTTCTATTGTTATAATTGGTGAAGACATGTGCTCGCCCACAGTATCTTTTGGCAGTGCAACAATCTTTTCTATGTCAATCACAATCGTGTTCTCGGTGTCATCTCTTCCCACAACCTTCCCATAAACCATCATTTCGTTTACAGGGGTGGGTCCAACAGCGACCTTGTCGCCAGGAGCTATTTTCTTTATGTCTCCGAGAATTCTGATTCTTGACTGACAAACGTCAGGATGTGAAATTGACGGCAAATCGATCTGCTCAGCAGAGAGATCCTCCATAACCTCTCCATTGACTATTACCGGAACTCTTACAGCTTCCTCAGGTTTTGTCACAGACAGAAGCTCGTAAGCTTTGGCAGTTGGTCTGTAACCACCCTTTGGGCCAGGAACACCCTCTACAAGACCGAGAGCTCTCAAAGCCTGCATCTGGTTCCTCACGGTTCCTGGATTTCTGTTTATCAGTTCTGCAATCTCTTCTCCTTTAACAGAACCACCCATTTTCTTCTTGTAGAGTGTTATCAGCGCATACAGGATGTCTTTCTGGATCTGGGTCAGTTCAACTTCCACCATATTTTATCACCTCCACTTTCTAATTTAAATTGTAGTTAATTGTAGTTAACGTATATTTATAATTTTCTATTGCAAATCCTGAGTTTCATGTAAAGAAAAACTAAGAAAAATTCTGCTGAAACCACCAAACTCTTTAATTTAGCGATGGGNACGTAGTTCTATGAAACTCATAAAAATCACAAAGATGCATGGGAACGGTAACGATTTCATTCTCGTAGATGAATTCAAGGAAAACGTCATTGATGAACGAGAAAAACCCGATTTTGTCAGAGCTGTATGCCACCGATACTTTGGAATTGGTGCTGATGGTGTTCTCTTCGTACAACCATCAGAGATCGCAGATGTCAGATTCAGATATTTTAACAGCGACGGCAGTGAGGCGGCGATGTGCGGAAATGGAATTAGATGTTTTTCACGCTACGTGGTTGAAGAGGGCTANACCCAGAAAAAATTGAGGGTTGAAACGCTCGCCGGAGTTCTTGAACTCGAGGTTTTCCATGAAGATGAATGGTGGGTAAAAGTGGACATGGGAAAACCAAAGTTTGAACAGAAAGAGATACCTGCCAACGTAAAGGTATGGGGCTACGAATTTGAATTCGACAGGAAAATCTACAGACTTTATGCAGTCAATACGGGCGTACCGCATGTCGTTGTATTCGTTGATAACCTCGAGTTTGATATAATCCCGATCGCCAGGAAAATAAGGTACTCTGAGATTTTCCCAGAGGGTACAAATGTGAACTTTGCAAAAGTTGAGGGAGAAAACAAAATAAGGATTAGAACCTATGAGAGAGGCGTCGAGGGTGAGACTTTGAGCTGCGGTACGGGAAGTGTTGCCGTTGCTGCCATTGCAAACAGACTTGGAATTACTGGGAACAGAGTTGAGGTTTTGACCAAAGGTGGTTTACTGAAAATAGAGGTTAATGAAACTGCATACATGCTCGGAACTGCGAACCGGGTTCTGGATGGAAATCTAAGACTCGATGAGCTGAGGATGTTTAGAAATCTGGATTTGAGTTATGAAATTTGAGAATCGTCTTGTTCTTTCTGCAATGGCTGGAATAAACGATGCAGAGTTCTGCAGTAAACATAAAGCCAGTCTTGTCATAATGGGAGGATTCAACGCCGACAGTAGAGCAATGGAGGCTGCCAGACAGGTTGTGAAGAGAGGAAGAAGAGAATTTCTCTTTGATGATCCCGTAGATGGAATTGAGAGAGAAATTAAGAGACTCAAACGTACTGGAAAGAAATTTTCTGTAAATGTGAGATCTGCTACTCTCGATGGATTTTTAAAAGTGGCAGAGATTGTTGATGAGTATGGAGGTATTATCGAGATTAACGCCCACTGCCGACAGCAGGAATTTATCAGAGCGGGGTGTGGGGAGTATCTCCTTTTTAATTCGGAAAAATTGTTTGATATTGTAAAATCGGTGTCAAGAGTAGCTTTAACTTCCGTTAAGATCCGTGGTGGACACCGGATAGATTACGGAGTGCTGTGCAAAAAACTGGTTGAGAATGGATGCAGAATTATCCACGTGGATGCGATGATTCCCGGTTCTGGATGCGATTTAAATCTGATTTCGAGAGTCTCGGACACAGGATTTACAATCGGAAACAACTCATTCGTGGATGCAAAAAGCGGAGAAGACATAATTGAAGCCGGAGCAAAAATGGTCTCTGCAGCAAGAGCTGTTTTGAAAAACCCGAATTTCTTTGAAGATATGCTAAAAAGCAGAATCTTGTCTCAGCCCGTTGAACTATCAGATTCGTGAGCTGCGCCTATTAAATTCTGAAGGGGTTCACGTACTGCTCTCACATAGGCAATTAGACTTTCCTTCAGACTGTAAAAAATTCTGGCACTGTAAAATACCGCAGAACCGATTTCAACAGCTGTTGCTCCCGCAAGCATAAACTCGAGTACATCTTCAAAACTTGTAGCTCCTCCACAGCCAATTACAGGAATGTCCAGCGTGCTGTAGAGATCGTAAACACATTTAACTGCAACCGGTTTTATAGCTTCACCACTCCATCCCCCACTGATGTTACTCAAAACAGGTTTTCTGGTGACAATGTCTATTTTCATNCCCCTCAATGTATTTGTTATTGATACTGCATCAACCCCTGCCTCTTCAAGTGCTTTTGCAAGATTGATATAGTCGTGCATTGCTGATATCTTTGCTATTACTGGTTTTTCAGTTTTCCTCCTAACCGNCTTGACTATCTCTGTAGAGAGATTAAAATCGCTTCCAATATCAAACCCCGCCCTGCTAACATGCGGACAACTCAGATTGAGTTCAAATGCATCTGCAACATCGAACTTCTCAAATATTTCAACAAGTCTTTCAAATTCATAAGCTGAGTACCCGTACAGACTTACAATTAAGGGTGTTTCTCTGGTAAAATCTTTAAGACTTTCAGCGAAATTTCTGGCAGAAGGAGATGCGAGGCCAACAGCATTTAGGAGCCCACACTTGAGATTTATTACTGTCGGATTTCTGTAACCTTCACGCTCTTCCAAACCAACAGATTTGGTCACTACAGCCCCAGCATGTTCAGCCATTCTACTGAGGGAGGATGCTTTACTTCCCAGTATACCGCTGGCGAGAATGAGCGGATTTTTGAGTTTCAGACCACACAGTTCAATCTGAATGGCTTCCTCAGGATTCATCGAAAGATTCATGTCTGGAAAGTAAAAAGGTTTTGCGCCTAACCTGCTTAAAATTCACCTAAAATCACTTACAGCCACTTCAATGCATGATTTCAGGTCGCCAAAAGTCACATCCACACCTCTTAGTTTTGGGAGGTACTCCAGAGCTTTCCCCGAGTTTACCATTACACAGCTGAATCTTTCCGAGGCTGGAGAGACAACCATACATGTGTCACTGAAAACCTTCACACCAAGTTTTTCTAATTTATATATGATATCATAACTCTTTTGGGCAACATGGCGTGATGTGAAAAGCCATGTTTCTCTTTTTGCCTTCCTCCCCTTCATAAGGTCAAGAATTAGTTTCAGTTCTTCCTCTGAAAGATGGGGGCAGCCTATTGCAACAAGTTCGGGTTCGCACNTCCTCTCAATTCTTCCCTCAATCTCAATTTTCTCGGCTGGTCTTTCAAAATCCTTCCATTCAGGTGTAATGTTAGCAGCGTGGAACATCGCAACTCCACCACTTGCTGCAAGTGCTGCTCCAAACAACTTGAGCTCGTATTCAGGAACCTTGTGCCGATCTTCGAAGATTACATATGGTATCTCATCCCTCAGAATCTTCCCAGCTTGGTATCCAGCGGCAGAGAGATCACCCCTCACAACGAGAATAACTCCTGGCGCCCTGTTTTCTTTGATGTGAAGTCCGTAATATGGTGTTCTACCAGTTATTGCTGCTGCAATTGCTCCTATTCCGCTTTCTCTATTCGTTCTCGCGCCCAGAATTGAATTTGCATAAACAACTGCAGAACTTTCGGCCCAAGCAATGTGCTCGTTTTTCTCAGGTTTGCGGAGATAGTAGGGTGTACAGCTCAGTATGGGCTCGGCACCGATCCTTTCAAGGGCTTTTATGATTCTCATCTGCTTTTCAAAAAAACTGGGCTCTATTCCCATTTCATTCCATCTTAAGATGTCCATACCTGCAGGATTTATTGTCGTGGGCACTCTTACCCTTGCATTTAATGATTCGATCCATTCTAACCCTTCATCACCTATGTTCTGGTAGCTTATACCAGATATATGGGCAGAAGTAATTTTTACGAGTTTCTCTGCATCAAAAACCTTTCCAAGAGCCACAAGTATCTCCATGCATTTTGCCACAGTTTCATTATCTGAATTCAGCATTCTTTCTTCTTCTTCAGTCAAATGCATACTTCTACACCTTATTTCTGTATTTCCATTTCAACCTCTCTCCTCAACCACTCCGGCAGTTTAAAGGAGGCGAGATGAATGGATGGATTGTAATACTCTGTTTGGATGCCGTTTTTAACAAACCGCTCCGAAAATCTTTTCTTAAGTAATTTTGGCTCGACGTAGAGATTTTTCCCACCAAGAAGAAAACTCCATAACCCAAGCGGGTATGTTGGAACGTAGGAGATATACACCCTCCTCTCCTTGAATACACTCGAATTTTCCAGTAAAGTTCTGAAGTAATTTCTCTGAATTAACGGTGACTGACTCTGACAGCAGGTCAGATTACCTTTCTGAGATGCAAGATCGAAGAACTCCCTGTCGAAAAGAGGTTTACTCACGGCTGTTGGATCTGTGCTATCAACAATTATAACATCGAATTTCTCACATCCTTCAAGATATTTCTTTCCATCTTCTATCTCCACCATCACTCTTTCATCGTCAAATGCTCCGCTGTCAATACCAATGTACCTTCTACAGAGTTCAATGACTTTTCTGTCGACCTCGCAAACAACAACAAGCTCTGGATTGTGCTTCAGGGCCTCTCTTGCAGCTCCTCCATCCCCACCTCCAACTATCAGAACTTTTTTTGGGTTTGGATGTACAAACATGGGCACATGGACGAGCATTTCATGGTAGAATTTTTCATCAAATTCCGTGAGCTGGATTTTCCCATCTATAACGAGCATTTTTCCAAAACTCGTCGTCTGATAAACCTCAATTTTCTGTAGTCCTCTATATTCTGCTATCCTCTGCACAACTTCAATCGTGAGTCCACAGCCATTGTAGTATTCTGTGAACCAGTCCATGAAGTTGCTCTGTAGCAGAGTTAATAAATCTTTGAAAAATGGAAACTGTTAGAAGCTTCCAGAAACCCTCAAAAATTCTCGAAAATTATTCAAAAATCGTCAGGAATTGCTGGGGGAACCGTTATATTGCCTGTACAACACATAACGAGAGATGGAAATAACTGGAAAACCCATGAAAGTTTATCTCGGTGGGGAAGCAGAAGTGAGGATATACCCAGAAATTGTCGTGAAAAAAAGAAAGCCGAAAAAGTACAGAATCAGGGAACTTGATGAAACTCTTAGGTTTCGAAGAACAAGAACAGAAGCCAGGATAATATCACAGGCAAGAAAAAATGGAGTTCCAACCCCAATAGTTCTTGACATTGAAGGTGACACAATATTAATGGAGAGAGTTAAAGGTACACCCGTTAAGTTCTGTATGAGTGAAGAAATTGCAAGAGAAATTGGCAGACTGACAGCAAAAATGCATCAGATGGGTATTATTCATGGGGACATCACACCCATGAACATGATTCTGAGTAATGGGAGGGTTTACTTTGTGGATTTTGGATTAGCATTTTTTGATAATAGAATTGAATCAAAAGGCGTGGACGTCCATGTGTTCTTTGAGTCTCTTCGTGCTCTGTTTGATGAGTGGAGAAAATACAGAGATGCATTCATTGAAGGGTACATTGAAGGAGGGGGGAGTTGGGAAGTAATAGAGAGGGCAAAGGAGATAGAGATAAGAGGTAGGTACGTGGAGAGGAGGATGTTGCAGTGAAGGGAGCCGCCAATGCTGTGAACACTGATGTTTACGTTTTAAGACTCGGACACAGACCTGAGAGAGACAGAAGGATTTCAACGCATGTGGCACTTACAGCAAGGGCTTTTGGAGCAAGAGGGATTTATTTTGACTCCTATGACAAAAACGTTTTTGAGAGTGTGAAAGATGTCGTGAAAAGATGGGGTGGTGATTTCTTTATCAGAGAAGTAAACTGGAAAAAATTTCTCAGAGAGTTCGATGGACTCAAAGTCCACCTTACGATGTATGGTATCCCCCTTCCTGAAAAACTTGAGTACATCAGAGAAGAAATAAGAAAAAGAGGAAAAGTCTTAGTAATTGTGGGTGCAGAAAAGGTTCCTATGGAAGTCTACCAAACAAGCGATCTGAACATTTCAATCGGTCTTCAGCCTCACAGTGAGGTTGCAGCACTGGCAGTTTTTCTGGAGAAAATCCTCGGTGTTGTTTTTAATCTTGAATTTGATAATGCTCAGATCAGGGTCATTCCTACTGAGAGGGGAAAGAGAGTTCAGGTAGTTGATAAAATAAGGNAGAAAAGTGGGGCCGGTGGGATTTGAACCCACGACTGGCGGGTCTCTTCGGGTCAGAGCTCCAACGGGTCATCACCGTTCAGCAGACCCGTCAATCATCACACCGCTGGAGCCCGCCGCGCTTCCTGGCTACGCCACGACCCCTGGTTAGANTAGCCAATATTGAAATATAACTCTTTTGATGGATAAAAGGGGATCTGTACTGGTAACCTGTTCCTGATGGTTTCTCAGAGATGTCAGATAACAAAAGATAACAAAAGACAAAAAATAAAAACATCTTAGTGGCGGGGNTTGTGAGGNGATAGAATGCTCAGTGTGAATGAACTTGCATTGGAAATTGTTGAAGATATGCTTGATTTTGAAGAAGAGCTAAGAATTGAATCTAAAAAGCTTGAAAATGGTGCAACAGTAATTGACTGCGGTGTAAATGTTCCTGGAAGCTACAATGCAGGCATAATGTACACCCAGATCTGTATGGGTGGACTTGCGGAAGTGGACATTGTGACAGATACGATAAACGATGTGCCTTTTGCTTTCATCACAGAGTACACAGATCACCCGGCAATCTCATGTCTTGGTAGCCAGAAGGCAGGATGGCAGGTTAAGGTGGAAAAGTACTTTGCCATGGGTAGCGGACCTGCAAGGGCTCTTGCTCTAAAACCAAAAAAGACCTATGAACAGATTGAGTACGAAGATGATGCTGATGTTGCTGTAATCGCTCTTGAAGCAAACAAGTTACCTGACGAGAAGGTAATTGAATACATAGCCAAGGAATGTGATGTTGATGCCGAGGATGTTTATGCAGTTGTAGCTCCAACGTCATCTCTTGTTGGGAGTGTACAGATTTCCGGAAGAATTGTTGAGACCGCGATCTACAAGATGACAGAAATAGGATACGATCCAAAGCTCATAATAAGTGGATCAGGTAGATGCCCGATTGCTCCAATTCTTGGAGATGATCTGAAAGCGATGGGAGCTACAAACGATAGCATGATGTACTATGGCAGCGTTTTCCTCACTGTGAAGAAGTACGATGAGATTCTGAAGAACGTTCCAAGCTGCACAAGTGGTGATTACGGGAAACCATTTTATGAAATCTTCAAGGCAGCCAATTACGATTTCTATAAGATAGATCCCAACCTCTTTGCACCGGCACAGATTGCTGTGAATGATGTTTCAACAGGCAAAACATACGTACACGGAAAGCTGAATGCAGAAGTTCTCTTCCAGTCATACCAACTCGTTCTTGAAGAGTGATTTAAAAGAGTGATTTAATTTTTGAATTTCACTCTTTTTCCTTCGAGAATTCTCTCAAAAAATCGCAGAGGCTTCTCTTCGTAATCTGGTTTTCATCATAAAAATAGATCTCCCTTTCATCCATGGAAAATCTGGCAATGATCTCGTTCATCAATTTTTCAGCCCTTTTAACCCCGCTAAAATACAGTTTTCTGAGTGCGTAAACTGCGTAAACTGTAAATTCGGGTGAATTTATCTCTTCGATTTTCTCAGATAGCTTTTCAACAGGGTCGGGATACGCACTTTTAACGATGTGTGCTGTTCTGCCAATTCCGTAAGCAACGTACTTTCTTTCAACTTCCCAGTCGTCCAAGAGAGATACAAACTTATTTTTAAAACTCTCAAATACCTCAGGGTTTGCTCTCCCAATTTCGGCTATTCCAAGTGGAGCACCGATACAGTAAGCTCCACTTTCATCGTTCAAATGCCAGAAAAGTCTTAGAATAAAATTTCTCGCCACATCCCCCTTGCACAAATAACCGAGTGCTTCTGCAGCGCGAAAACGATAAATTTCTTCGACATCATAAAGAAAAGATAGAACTGTGGATGGCTTTCTGATTTTTGCAAATTCTCTTTTTATTAAGAGGTTTTGGATGAAATTTCTGATTAAACCAGAGGAGGATCTCATATTCTCCATACATTTCATTCTGGAAAGGTTTATTATATCATTCTGCAGAAAATCAGCATGGGTGAAATTGACGATGACGCTGCAAAAATCCTCCCAACTCTTCTTGAGAAACTTGCTGTAGAAGGTGATGCTGTTGTAAGCGCCATTGACAAGCTTGTAATCATTGAAAGAAACAGCGCCCTCGATCATCTTGTTGTGTGGTACAAAATGTTGACTCAGGCATTTAAAGACACAGGATCCTCTGAACCTGTCAGCATTGCAGGTTCTCTGAAAGTTCTGAGAGATCCAGATATTCAGAAAGCCCTTGGATTCTTGCTGAATCNTGCAAAAAANTTAGNAAGGGGACNTTAAGGAAAATGAAGCTATATTACTTTTTCTTTCATGAATCTGATCTGGATAAGATCCTGGAAAATTACAGGGGAAGAATAAAACCGAAATTTCTTCGCCATAGATACTCCGACATCATCGCATCAGGGGAGAGTATGATGGTGGGAAAGTACAAAGAAACAGTTTTTGTCGTCTACCTNACTCACTTTCCACCCTCTGATATTCCAGAGCTTTTGGCTCTGGGAAAATTTGAGATAGAGCTTGTTTCGGGGGATAAGATTATTCCAGACCTCAAAAAATTTAGATTTGGAGAATATTATTTGGATGAAGGAAAACTGTGGATTAAAGCCAAATTCGACGAGAGANTCTTTTACGATGCTTTGCCAGCTGAACTTGCTGAATTGTTAAGGGCAGAAGTTCTACTAAGGGATTCACTTCTCTGGGCTGAAAAACTTTCTACTGAGGAAACGAAGATTATTGATGAGATCGTCGAGTTATCCGAGCGAGCAAAATCGTGTAATATGGATACCCTTGAAAATCTTGTTTTTGAAATATCTGACCTCCGCACCGATTTTTTTAGGAAATTCATGAGGTTCAAGGATATGATAGAAGAATCGTTTTCCTCCATATCCTCTGCACGTTATATATCGGAGATTCTGGGTGGACTGCTTTTGGAAAAGATTGTGGAACTGGAAAAAAAGATTGAGTTGCTTCACTACTACGAGTCAAAGTTTCAACAGACGCTTTCTGGAGTTGGTGATTCTCTTCAGGTTGCAAGTCTCAGGCTTGACATGTTACGTAACAGGGAGACTCTTGAGCTGCAGAAGAGGACATCAGCACTTCAGGCTGCTGCAGCGATCATTGAATTTGTTGCTGTGTACTATTACACGCTTAAAATATGGGAAAGTTTTCTTCCTGTAAAGGAAATTCCGTCCTACGTTTCTTTTTCAATACTCGCGCTTTTTACAGGTCTGGTTGTATTCTATACTGATGCACTGGGAGAGTACATAAGAGAGAAAAAACCTTCAAAGAAGTTGGTTATTTTAACTATATCTCTGATCGGAATGCTAATACTTATGGCAACCCTCCCTACTTTTTATCCTCAGTGAGAAGCCTTATTTTTGAAGCAATCTCACAGCTTTTAGCCTCTCGTTTAACAGTTTTATGTGCTCCTTTTCTTGAGATATTAAAAATTCAAGCAAATCAGCTGTATCAGGATCCACATCTTTTTTCATCTGGTTGTAAGTCTCAATAGCTTCCCTTTCCATTTCAATAGCCTTTTTAAGTATATCCTCCGGAGTCATATGTACCTCCCCTACTTTTTTGACCTGAAGCAGGGAAATATTAAAAGATTGTTCAATCCTCTGATGGTTTTCCGAGTACTTCTTCAAGCAGAACAAGTGATTCTGGATTCATGAGTGTCGAAACGTCACCAATGGTTTCTCCAGCTATCTTTGCTCTTACAAGTCTTCGCATGATCTTCCCACTTCTCGTCTTCGGAAGATCTGGAACGAAGTATATCTCATCCGGCCTTGCTATTTTTCCAATCTCCTTCGCCACATGTTCCCTCAACTCATGTTTAAGCTTCTCTGATGGTTTGTATCCCTTGCGTAAAACGATAAATGCCACAATTGCCTCTCCCTTCACAGGATGTGGTTTACCAACAACAGCAGCCTCACCAACAGCAGGATGACTGATAAGCGCTGATTCGACCTCACTGTTTCCTATTCTGTGTCCAGCGACGTTCAGCACATCATCGAGTCTTCCCTGAATCCAGAAGTATCCATCNTCATCAATACGAGCAGCATCGCCAGTGAGATAAACATTTTCGAATTTACCCCAGTACGTTTTTCTATACCTCTCGGGGTTTCTCCACAATCCCCTGAGCATACCTGGCCAGGGTTTTGTGATCACAAGAAAGCCTCCAACGTTTTTACCATAGAGGGAATTTCCCCTCTCATCGAATACATCAACTTCAATTCCCGGAAATGGCTTTGTTGCCGAACCCGGTTTCAGCGGGGTGGTCGGAAGTGGAGTAATAATAAAATGTCCCGTTTCCGTTTGCCACCATGTGTCCATAATCGGACATCGCTCTTTTCCAACGTTCTTGTAGTACCAGTACCAGGCCTCGGGATTTATGGGCTCACCAACACTGCCAAGAAGCCGAAGACTGCTCAGATCGTGTTTTTGGATCCATTCTTCTCCAAGCCTCATAAACATCCTTATCGCAGTTGGAGCTGTGTAGAAAACTGTTACACCGTATTTTTCTATAATCTCCCACCACCTGTCTGGCTTCGGGAAATCAGGTGCACCACAGTAAAGAACAGATGTAGCTCCAAGAATGAGCGGTCCGTATACAACATAACTATGGCCGGTGATCCATCCAATGTCTGCTGTGCACCACCAGATATCATCCTCTTTTATATCGAAAACGTACTTAAGCGTGGCAGCAACACCAACTGCATAACCTCCATGGGCATGGATAACTCCCTTNGGCTTTCCAGTTGTGCCTGAGGTGTACAGAAGAAATAGCGTATCATTCGCATCCATAACTTCTGTCTTGCACTCTTTTGGTTGATTGGCGGTGATCTCGTGCCACCACAGGTCTCTTTCTTCCTGCATGAGAACCTCAATCCCCAATCTTTTGACCACTATGACCTTTTCAACCGTGGGTGCGTCTTCAAGTGCTTTATCAGCATCTTCTTTGAGATGAACAACGCTACCCCGTCTGTAAAAGCCATCTGCTGTGATCAGAATTTTGGCTTCTGCATCGTTTATTCTATCGCGGAGAGCCATTGGGCTGAACCCTGAAAAAACATCAGTGTGAATCGCACCAATTTTTGCACAGGCAAGCATGGCTATCGGCAGTTCGGGAATCATGGGAAGGTAAATTGATACTCTGTCCCCCTTTCTCACACCGAGTTCTTTAAGGGCATTGGCAAATCTGTTTACCTCCCAGTAAAGTTCAGCATATGTTATCTTTCTGACATCTCCCTTCTCCCCTTCAAAAATGTATGCAACTTTGTTCTTCCTGATTTTGAACTGTTTATCCAGGGCATCGTGAACTATATTGTATTTTGCTCCCACAAACCATTTTGCATAAGGAGGATCCCATTCAAGAATCTTTTTCGGCTCTTCAAACCACTCAATGCCAATATCTTTAGCAACTTCATTCCAGAACCATTCTGGATTCTTTAATGCTCTCTCTCTGAGTTCATCTTCAGATTTAATTCCAANCTTGTCCATGAACCTTTTTATATTGGACTTTTCAACAAACTCCTTTTGCGGATAAAATACTCTCTCCTCCCTGAGAAGGCTTTCAAGTTCGGGCAAGATCATCACCTCAATCTTATTTCATTTTTTGTTAAATTAATGTATTTAGGTTATGAATGCAGGATAAATGCCGCAGAGCTCACCCTTTGAAATAAACTGTAGCGGTTTTGGGCGTCTTTCCCCCCTTTACCAGGTGATAATTCGCGTATGTCATGACTTCAGCGTCTTTTAGGAGCTCAGCGTCAATAACTTCACCTATGAAGAGTGTATGTGACCCGACATCGCACTCCGCAACGACTTCCGCTTCAATTACCGCTACCGCATGATCAAGCACAATTGGAACTCCGGTTTTTCCTTTCCTGTAATTCACACCTTCAAACTTATCGAAATCTCTGCTACTTCTGAATCCAAATCTTCCAATAAACTGCATGGGTGTTTCCAGTTCAAGAACAGAAACAGAAAAAACCCTGCTGTCTCTTACATATTCATGCGTTAGATTCTGTTTGTTCAAACATACTGCAATTTTTACAGGTTCAGAGGTTACCTGAAATACTGTATTCGCTATTTGCCCAGAAAATCTGCCATTTTTAACAGAACTGACAATGTAAAGGCCATAGCTAATTTTATACATGGCTCTAACATCCATCTTACCACCGGTATGACTCTGATTTTCAAATTATAAAAATATTCAGTTCATCTGGACACATTTTCGTTCCTCATGTCTTGAAACCTGGTTTATTGTATCTGGTCTGGAATTTTTTAACCTGTCTAAAATTCGGAAAACTGATATACAGAAATTCAAATCCAGTGCCATGACATCTCCATCCATTGCTAAACTTTCTGAAAGAATGAGAAAAATACCCCCATACCTGTTTGCAGAAATAGATGCTATGAAACTTGAAAAGATCAGAAGCGGTGTCAGCATTATAGATCTTGGTGTGGGCGATCCAGATCTACCCACACCGTCTCATATAGTCGAGGCTCTCAAAAATTCTGCTGAAAAGGTTGATCGACAAAAATATCCAAGTTACGAGGGTATGCTTGAGTTTCGAGAAGCTGTGGCAGAGTTTTATCGACGCAGAAAAGGTGTCAATCTCGATCCAGAGAAGGAGATAATTGCACTTATAGGGTCAAAAGAGGGTATAGCTCATCTCCCCCTTGCATTTGTCAACCCCAGTGATATAGTTCTGGTTCCTGACCCCGGATATCCTGTCTACCACTCATCCGCACTTCTTGCAGATGGAAATCCGTACAGAGTGCCCCTGAAAGAAGAGAATGGATTTCTACCAGATTTTGAGTCTATACCAAGCGAAATAGCGAGGAAAGCAAAAATTCTTTTTTTGAACTACCCCAACAACCCAACTGCAGCAGTTGTAACCAAGAAATTTGTAAGAGAGGCAGTTGATTTTTGTGTGGACAATAAAATAATTCTGGCCCATGACGCTGCTTACAGCGAGGTTGTTTTCGATGGATACAGAGCACCCAGTTTCCTTGAGTACGAAAGTGCCATGGAGGTAACAATAGAGTTCAATTCACTGTCAAAAACATACAACATGACAGGCTGGAGAATTGGGTTTGCGTGTGGAAACTCTGAAATTCTCGCAGGACTTCTGAAAGTGAAAACCAACATNGACAGTGGAGTTTTTGAGGCAGTTCAGGAAGCAGGTATAGCTGCATTGAGAGGAAGTGATGCAGTAATTGATGAAAATAACAGGATTTACGCTCAGAGAAGAGATGTACTNGTTGATGGACTCAGGAANATTGGCTTTGACGTCGAAAAACCTAAGGGAACGTTTTATGTGTGGTGCAGGGTAGAGGGGAGCAGTATAGAATTTGTTAAAAACCTTCTCGACAAAGCAGGAGTTGTAGCCACACCAGGNGTTGGATTTGGAGAATTTGGCGAGGGTTTTGTAAGGTTTGCTCTTACGAGAGACGTAGAAATCATTAAAGAAGCGGTTGAAAGAATTGAAAGAGTATGGAATAAGTAATAATTTTTCAGATATTATGAAGTTTCATAATATATTATAGTTTGAGATACATTTATATTCTGTNGACTGAATCGATGTGTGGTGTGAACGTTGATCTGAAGCCTGACTTGATTCTCACGGGCAGAAAAATAACAGAGGTCTCACCCGAATTCGCTAAAATAATGGGATACGACACTCTCGAACTTGTCGGTGAGGATATAATGGCGTTTGTTCCCGAGAGTTTCAAACCGATAGCCGAAAATTCACTGAAGTCTGGTGGAAGGATTATTCTTGTCTCCCAGTACGGAAAGTTGCATNAACTCGAAGTCGTTTTAAAGGATAACCAAGCACTGATAGTAGATTTAAAGAGACTTAAAGAAGAGATAAGACGAGCATATGCTCCAGTATGGGAGTTTCATTATGGATTTGTGTTTCTCGGTGAGGATGGCGAAATCTTAACCTGTAGCAAGACGTTCTATGATTATACCGGCCTTAAAGCTGAGGACATCGAAGGTAAAAAACTCTGGGAGGTATTCGGAGACTGGACAAGAGATCTGTTTAATGAAATTCTAAGCGGAAAAGATAGCATTGATGTGGAAGCCANAATTGGAGAAAGAACTTTGCGCGGACGGCTGAAAATAAGAACTTTTGATATTTGTGGGAAGAAGATTATAGAGATCCTGACCAGAACGACAGAGGAAGAAAGACTGAGAAATCTTGAAAAGACATTTGGAAATCTCAGCTATCCGGTTATCGCATTTGAAAATGGAAAAATCTACTATCAGAATACAAGAGCTATTGAGCTGTTTGGTAATAAGATAGGAGAGGAATGGCACATTCTACAACCAGCAGAAGATGTTTCTCATATAAAAATTGAAACTAAAGAAGGTTTGAAGGATTACATAGTATTTAAAATGCCTGCAGAAGAGGATATACTCCTCTTTTTCGACTTCAGCGATTACATGGAACTGGTTGAAACACTCGAGGATGAGCTTCTAAGTTACAGGGAGATGGTTGAAAAATCCATAGATGCAATTTTAATCATAGATAACAAGGCACGAATAAGATTTGCAAATCAGGCTGTTAGAGTNTATGGCTATACACCGGAAGAACTTATTGGAAGCCGCTTTACTAAGTACCTCCTCCCTCAAGATGCAAATTCAATTCTCAATGAGTATGAAGAGTTTATAAAGACTGGAAAATTCAAGAGAAAGGAAGTTCCTGTCTACACGAAAAGTGGAGAGATCAGGTGGGTTGACGTTGTCAGCAGAGCTATCAGAAGCAAAGATGGTACTGTTACACGGGCAGTTGTCATTCTTCGTGATGTTACCGAAAGGAAGAAAATGATGGAGGAGTTGTGGAGAAGCAGAGAACTCTACAAGTCGTTTTTTGAGNTGTCGCCAGACTTTGTCGGTGTTGTTGACGTTCAAGGTAGAATAATTTACGCCAACAGACAGTTTCTGAATGTAGCTGGAATTGAGTTAAAGGAGCTGATTGGCAAGTCTCCTCTTATCTTTGCTCACGAAGATGATCGTAAGAAAGCTCTGGAAATGTTCAGACAAGCCCTGAAAACNGGTAAAACCGTCAGAGATATTGTGAGAACCGTAATAGCTGGAAAAGTTCGTACACTTGACGTTGCTGTCAGATTTATCTACAGTGATGAAGGTGAACCTCTCCACGCTCTCGTGGTTTCCAGAGATATCTCGGATAGAATTGAACTTGAAAGAAAGCTCAGGGAAAGAGAAGAACTCTACAGAAGTTTAACCGANAACTCGCTTGCAGCCATATTTGTAATTCAGGATGACAGGATAGTTTACTGCAATAGAGTTTTTGAGGAGTTAACAGGTTATTCGAGANAAGAGTGGGAGAAACAGAGTGCTTTTGCATGTTTTGAAGACGGAATTGCAGAACTTGCAAAGAAATCTGTTGAAAAAGTATTGAATGGTGAAATCGTACGAACAATAGCGAGATACATTACAAAAAATGGTGAGGTTAGATACGCTGAATTCATTATGTGTCCGATTGAATACAGGGGGCGAAGAGCGGTTCTCGGAAATGCTGTTGATATAACAGAACGAAGGATGGCTGAAATGAAGCTAATAGAGAGAGAAGAGCTATACAGAACCTTAACAGAAAGTTCACACACTGGAATTTTTATTATAAATAAAGACGAAAAAATTGTATACGCTAATCCAAGACTCTTCGAGATTTTTGGATTTTCCAGTGAAGAGATCAAGAAATTTAAACATCCTTACGATGTTATTTTACCTGAGTTCAGAGAGATGACTCTTTCCAGATTGAGAGCAAGACTAAGAGGAGAGGACGTTCCANAAAGCTACGAAATCAAAGTGAGAACCAAGAAAGGCGAGAAATGGCTNAAGGTCCTTGCAAGCCGGATAACCTACAAAAAAGAGCCAGCAGTGATGGTGAATATTGCAGATATTACCGACCTCAAAACAACTGAAGAAAAGCTGAGGAGGTTGAATCTTCTTCTCTCCGTTGTCAATGAGATTAATAGAATTGTTTCTCATGTAAGAACAGATATTCGGTTGATCAGAGATGTTAGAAAGACTCTTGAAAAGCTTGGAGTTAAATCAGCCGTCTATATTTTGAAAAAAGGAAGACTTGAAGCTCCAGAAGCGTCTGATGGTATGGACGTGTCCAGAGTGGAAAATGTAGTGAGAGATTGTATCAAAGCTGGTTTTACGCTTCAGAGAGAGGATGGTGACTGGGTGATTGCTTCACCGCTCGCTGTTGATACGAGAATATACGGCGCCATTGTTCTGGTTTCAGATGAACCGTTTGATAGTGAAGCACTCGAAATCATTGAGACACTGGCAAGAGATGTGGCCTTCGCACTCAAATCAATAGAGATGGAAAGAGAGAGAGAAGCAGCTGTGAGAGTTGTTTTGACAAATCTTGATCAGTTTGAAGAACTTGCAGACAAACTGCGAAATCCGCTTGCCATTATTAAAGGTTACATCGAGGTACGGGAGGAACTGGATACGGAAGAACTAATAAGTAAGATTTCAGAACAGGCAGACAGGATAGAAAAGATACTTGACGAGCTGAGAGTTAGGGAGTTCATTACGTATGAGATGAAAAAGATGCTTGAAAGTACCAGATTCAGGAGAGGTTACTGAAAATTTGGATTTAACCGTATCGGTACGCAACACTTCTTCTGTAAGTGACGAAGTATTTTAGCAGATGAGGAAACGTGATAATTCCAAATATACTGAAACTTAATTCTCCAGAAGCAAGGTATGCAAGAAACATCAGAAATGAGAAGGCAGTGGCAATGAGAGAGGCAACTATGGAAAAAGATACTCTTTTCGTAATTGTGCCTTTCAGATATGTCGCAGCTATCGTGCCCAGCACAAATGCGTTTATTGGGGAACCCTTAATATTGAACAATTCTGTATAAACATGTCCTGTAGATGCAAAAATCTCCATTAGAGCCAGAATGGAAAAATACCCGGCCAGAATTACGCTCCAGACAACCAGACTCCCACCCCCGTGACCAAAACTGCAATGACATATGCCACTGTAAATGTATAGGCGATTCCAACGACTACCCATTTCGTACCAATCTCTGCTTTAATTGCAGCAATCGTAGCGAGACATGGTATGTAGAGTAGTGTAAAGAGCATGAATGCAAATGCCTGATACCAGCTCATAATATTCACAATGTCAATGTTCAGAACCCCAATTGTTGCAACCACGACTTCTTTGGCAAAAAATCCGGATATAAGAGCCAGAACAAGTTCCCAGCTCCAACCCATGGGTNAAAAGAGAGGCTGAAGGAGCTTTCCAAACATTGCCGCATAGCTTTCCTCTATACTTCCTCCCGGGTAGCTGGTTATATACCAAAGAACAACTGACATTGCCAGAATGATTGTTCCTGCTTTCTTGATGAAGTGCTTGGTTCGTATCCATGTCATCATCCAGACCTCTNTCAGATTGGGCATTCTGTAAGATGGAAGTTCCATTATGAATTCTGACTCACCCTTCAACAGTGTTTTTCTGAACAGAAATGCCGATACAAGCCCCATAAAGACCCCCATAAGGTATAGAGCCATTATCACTGCGCTTCCATTTTCTGGAAAGAAGACCCCAGCAAATAGAAGATAAACAGGTAACCGTGCACTGCATGACATGAATGGATTGACGAGAACAGTCGCAACTCTTACCTTTTCATCTTCGATGCTTCTCGTAGCAAGAACCGCTGGGACATTACAGCCAAACCCCATTATTAGGGGTATGATCGATCTCCCGTTTAACCCAAATCTTGACATTATTCCGTCAACCAGGTACACGGCTCTCGGCATGTACCCGCTGAGCTCGAGTATGGAGAGAGACATAAATAGAAACGCTATATTTGGGACAAATACAAGAACACTCCCAACTCCGGCAATGATCCCATCACCAAGCATTGAAAAAAACCACCCATCCATGCCACTCAGCTGGTCACCAATAAATGAGAAAAGTTCCTCGAGAAATGATGTAATTGGCTCAGCGACTGTGTATGTGAAAACAAAAACCATCCACATGAACGAGAAAAAGATTGGAACTCCGAGGTATTTATCCATAAACACTTCATCAAAAATCTCATCCAATCTAACAATTTGATCGGGGCCGAATCTCTGTACAACTTCCGCGCTAATTTGTTCCGCCACTCTGATCTTCTCTTCTAAAGTCCCGGTAAAGTGTTTGGGAACCTTTCCACCTTTTATAATCTCGCTCTTCAGTTTTTGAACACCATCACCTCTTACTGCAACTGTTTCAACTACAGGAACACCCAGTATTTTGCTTAATTTTTTTGAGTCTATTTTTAACCCACTTCTTTCAGCTTCATCAATCATATTCAATACAACAATCATTGGCAGTTCAAATTCTGAGAGTTGGAGGGTAAGGTACAGATTTCTTTCCAGATTTGCAGCATTTATGACATTAAGGATTAGATCAGGTTTTTCATTGATCAGGTACTCTCTTGCCACTTTCTCGTCAATACTTCTGGCTTCAAGACTGTAAATCCCGGGGAGATCTACAAAGATAATTTCTTTCCCATTTATTTTCCCCTTACCCTCCTTTTTTTCNACAGTTACACCCGGGAAATTCCCAACGCTNAATTCCCCTCCAGTCAGAGCATTGAGTANAGCAGTTTTTCCCACATTTGGGTTACCAACCATTGCAACTCTCAAAAGTGCACCTCCTCAAACTTTTTGAGTGCATGGATGCCTACCTGTGCGACAGAACTCCCTAAAGTGTTCCAGCCACCTCGGACTCACAGATGGGCTCGTTTCGATAAATCTAACAAATTTCTTAAGCTGGGTGAGAGTTGCGGGATGGAGAATGTGTTCAAGTATGCATGCATCATGTTCCGCTACTTTTTTCGGAACACCAATCGCTGTCAGGAATTTTACAAGGATATCTCTTCGTTCTCTAACAGATTTAGCTGTTTCAATACCTTTATCCGTTAAGCTCACAAAAAGTCTCTTTCTGTAAACAACGTATCCCTCATTTGAAAGTTTTTCAAGCATTTCAGAAACTGATGCAGGTTTGACTCCAAGAAGGGTTGCAAGTTCCTTCACCTTCGTGTAACCTTTCCCTTTACTCAGGGAATAAATTGCCTCAATGTAGTCCTCAGCCCTCTTCCCCAACATCCACAGCCACCTTCATGGCAAGCCCTCTTCCAACAACGAACCTTGTACCGTTCACAGACACGAGGATTGCTCCACCCCTCTTTCCATCTACTTTTATTTTCTTTCCAGGAACTATTCCCATTGCCATAAGCCTGGCGGAGCAACCTCTACCNCCCATCACTGCCACAACTCTGCCTTCNTCGCCCTCCCTGAGTGCCAATAGCGGTACAACTGTCATCGTTGTTAGGCTAACCTAAATGTTATTAAGCTTTTCGGTCATCCTAAAATATTATAACAGTGTTTAGGAAATTTTGGATGTCTGACTAGGCACCCGGAATTCCTTAAACTTTCTCCCTGTTATGAAAATGCTGGTTGTGGCTATTAATCGTTATATCCTCCGCCCCCTAACTCTGTCTATGTCAAACTTTGCCTGGTCGCTAATATGCATAACAGCAAGAGTTCCCGCCATCACCGGGTCGCTTATTACAAGATCACTTGCATGTGGTGCACTTCCAAACATGCTGAGTGATATAACTCTTATTCCACTTCTTCTGAGCTTTCTTATCTCTTCAGTTATCTTTCCTCCCATTATGCCACCTGCCAGTACAAGGACTTCTGCTCTGTGAAGGCGTGACACTGCTCTCACAGCCTCTGCAACCTCCTCCTCTCCTACAACGGGCATAGTATCGACACTAATTCTCTCACCTCGAAGATTATGTCTGTCAGCCTCGCTTATTGCACCTATGGCAACCTGAGAGACAAGAGCTCCACCGCCAAGGATTATTACCCTCTTGCCAAACACCTTCTCAAACGGTTTTTCCTCAACCACTTCAATGACGGTATCAAGTTCCTGAATTCTCCTGAGAATTCTCTGAAATTCTCCTCCCTCAACCTCAAAATAGATGAGTGCATTTCCTGCATACTCTCCGTGTCTGATCAGAAAAGTTTGAGCGTAAGTTATGTTTCCTCCTTCCTCCGCAATAATGGAGGTCAGATCTCGCAGAACTCCGATCTCGTTTTTTGCAATTATTCTGATTCCTCTTTCTATTTTCTCCATATTCTCCATACCTGCACCATCTGCTTTTAACTTCACTTTATTACTGTCTCTATTACCATCTTTACTACCATCCTCAAAACTTCGCCCCTGTCAGCGTTTTCGTTTCAATAACACCATCCGTGCTTCTTATTTTATTAACCACCACATCGCTCAATTCCTCAAAATCCCTAACAACGACCTTGGCAATCAGGTCGTATTCACCAAACAGAGGATAGAGTTCCTCAACTTCTTTGAGCTTTGCGAGTTTCTCATAAACCCTTCTCTCTTTCCCTGGTGACACTTTTATGAGCACAAAACCAAGTGCCATATCACTAAAACCTGTTTTGATAATTTAAGCTTTTACTTCCAGATCAAGTTTTGGTTGCAGATCAAACATTCGCAAGTCTCACTCGGGTCTGAGAGACACAACTACAACAGCAAGCACAATCATACCTGCTCCAGCGTATTCCATTAAATTCAGCCTCTCTGCCAGCATTATGGCTGAGAACATGTAAGCAAACACACCCTCCATTGACAGTATCACAGCAGCATCAGAAGCTTTTGTGTACCTCTGGAGCCAGTTTTGAAGCATTCTTGCAACGAATGTTGCAAAAAATGCTGTGATAAGAAGAGCTGCTATTACACTTTCGTCGATTTTAAATTTGGTGGTTGTGAGTGCAGCAAAAGGAGCTGAAAGGGTGAAAATGGCAAAGGTTTGCCAGAAAGCGAGCATTGATGGGTTATTAAACTTTGAATAGTGAGAAATCATTGCAATCTCTGCAGCAAATGCTAAAGCGCAGATAAGTATCAGAATGTCTCCCGAATTAAACCCAGAATAACCAGATAGAAAGTAAATCCCAGTAAATGCAAGTACAACGCTGAGAATATCTCTTTCATCAAAACTCGCCCTGTAAAAGAAGTATGCAAGTATTGGGGTGAGAACGACGTAAGTTGAGGTTATGAACCCTGCATTTGTTGCCGTTGTGTATTCAAGTCCCACAGTCTGAAACGTATAGCCAAGAAATGATGCTATTCCTATTTTGAATCCCTCAATAAAACCTTCCCTGCGAAAGAAAGGTACGAAAAATATGCATGATATGAAAAAGCGGATTGTGTTAAATGCAAATGGAGACATACTTTCCAGAGCTATTTTCACCACCGGAAATGTGGCGCCCCATATCAGAGCTACAAGAACCAGTCCAAGATCAGCATAGAGTCTTTTCACACCCTGGCGGGAGTCGCTGGCATTTAAAATTTAACCATTTTAGCATGGTGAATGATAGCACACACATTTCAAAAAATTTTTTAAATGTCAAGATTTTGCAGGATGGGGTGGTAAGGTGAGGAGATTTGCAGTGCTGTTTGTGTTGATATTTGCAGTTCTTTTCCTGGGGTGTACTCAGACTCCGGGAGAGAAGGGTGGNCAAACAGAGCAGACTGCAGGATATCATCTGGTTGAAGAAGGAGTTCTGACTGTTGGAAGTGATATAGCCTATCCTCCTTTCGAGTACACAGATGAGAAAACTGGTGAATACACGGGGTTTGACATAGACCTCATGAAAGAAATTGCCAGCAGATTGGGACTGAAGGTTAAGTTTGTAAATACTGCCTGGGATGGAATAATCCCCGGACTGCAGGCCCACAAGTACGACGTTATCTGCTCAGCCATGACAATAACAGAGGAAAGAGCAAAACAGGTGGACTTCAGTGATCCTTATTTTGAGGCAAAACAGGTAATTCTGACGAGAGCTGATGACAAGAGTATTAACAGTGCAAAAGATCTTGCAGGGAAGGTTGTTGCAGTGCAACAGGGGACTACTGGCGATTTTGCCGCTCAGAGGCTTGTAGATGAACTGGGCATAAAGATTAAAGAAATAAAGAGGTTTGAAGGCACACCTGAAGCCCTTATGGCTGTTCAGAAGGGAGATGCAGATGCTGCCATAATTGACAACTTTGTTGCATACCTCGCAGTCAAAGAGAATCCGGATATATACAGGGTTGTGGAAGACCCGACATTTCCACCAGAGTACTATGGCATAGCAGTTAACAAGGATAATCCTGAACTTCTCAAAGCAATTAACCAGGCTCTAAAGGAGATTAAGGAGGACGGAACTTACGATAAAATTTACAAAAAGTGGTTTGGAGAATAAGGAAAAATTTTTTATCTTTACCTTTTTTCTTCCCCGATGGCGGCGATAAACCAGTTCGATTTAGAACTGTTCATCAGAATACTTCCCGACCTCGCTTTTGGAGCCTCAGTAACACTAAAACTGACGTTGATATCGATATTTTTTGGGCTTATAATAGGATCCATTGCAGGACTGGGAAGGGTATCCAAAAACAGAATCCCCTTCGCAATATCGACAGCTTACGTTGAAGTGATTAGAGGGACACCACTCCTCGTTCAGATACTCATCGTGTATTTCGGTCTGCCAGCTATAGGCATAAATCTACAGCCTGAACCTGCTGGAATCATAGCACTTAGCGTATGTAGTGGTGCATACATAGCAGAGATTGTTCGTGCAGGAATNGAATCAATACCGATTGGACAGATGGAAGCGGCGAGGTCGCTGGGTATGAGTTACATGCAGGCAATGAGATACGTAATACTTCCCCAGGCATTCCGGAACGTTTTACCAGCTCTTGGAAATGAGTTCATCGCTCTGCTGAAAGATTCCTCACTGCTCTCTGTAATATCAATTGTTGAACTGACGAGAATAGGAAGACAGATAGTAAATACAACATTCAATGCTTGGACGCCATTTCTGGGTGTGGCTCTTTTCTACCTGATGATGACTATACCGCTGAGCAGACTTGTCAGCTACTCGCAAAGGAGATTGGGGACGTACGAGGTGAAATGAAAGGGCGACTATCTGGTAACGGTGGCAGCCACCTTTGCAGCGATCTCTATGGAAGAGTAGACAGGAATTCCAATCGCCTCAACAGCTGATTTCAGTTCCCTGAAATTTTCTGGGGTGGATGAGTAAACGACCATTACGGGTTTCTCCACNTTTCCGAGAAAATCTACCATTAAAGAGACGGGTACCACCCAGGTAGGTGGAGCAACAGCGTAAAGGAACAGTATAAGTGCTACATCGGTGTCCTGAGACACTGCATCAACTATCCCGGCAAAAACCTGGGGATCCAGACCGCTGAATGCTATGTCCACCGGGTTATCCCGCATGGTTATTGGTGGAAGGAGAGAGTAAATTTTCTTCAGAGTCTCCTCACTGAACTCTGAGAGTCTCCCACCGTACACCTCAAGTAGATCTGAAGCGACGATTCCCATTCCAGCCTGGATAGATAGAACTGCCACCCCCCCTTTTAATTTACCGAGAAATCTGAGTCCTCTGGCTATCTCTATAACCTCTGTTGGTGTTTCAGCTATTATCGCACCTGCCTGACGCATCGCAGAGGTGAAAACCTCATATTTTCCCGCCATACTACCCGTGTGACTCACCGAAGCTTTGTCGGCCACACGCGATCTTCCTGATTTTACGATAACTACAGGTTTGACTGCTGAGACNTCTTTAACAGCTTCGAANAGTTCCCTGCCATTATCAACACCTTCAACGTACATCGCCACGACTTCTGTATTCTCATCCTGTTTCAGATATCGCAGCACATCAGCAAAATCAACATCACATCTGTTCCCAAGGTGAATGATGTAACTGAATCCAGCATCACCACATGTGTGCATCAGATAGTGACAGATACCCCCACTCTGCGATAGAAAGGCTATTTTTCCACTCCTGAGTTCGCTGAACATGGGAGTGAAACTTGCATTAACTCCAGCAACAAGATTTACAAATCCAAACGTATTTGGCCCTATTATTCTTATGTTGCTTTTCCTTGCTATTTCAACCAGTTTTTGCTGCATTTTCTTCCCTTCCTCGTATTCAGCCTCTCTGAAACCAGATGATATTATTAGAACCCCTTTTACCCCTCTCTCTGCACACTCCTCAACAACCTCGACAACTTTTTCAGCTGGAACGGCGATTATGGCAAGATCTACAGCTTCCGGCAGAGATAAAACAGATGGATAAACTTTCATTCCTTCTATCTGACTGATTGCTGGATTTACAGGATAAACCCTGATCTCTGGATTGCTGGTAACACTCTTTAGAACAGAGTGTCCGACTTTTATCGGATTTGATGATGCACCGATGACAGCTATGGATTTGGGACTCAAAACATCTTTTAGTCCTTCAATTTTTTTATTATTTTGAGTACTCTCAGTTTCTGCTTTCCTATCACCAACAACAATCCTCGCATCAGCCACAGCGTATCCCTTCTCGTAGACAAAGACTGGATTGAGATCCATCTCGATTATGTTCTCCTTCTCAA
>MTNC01000043.1 GCA_002010285.1 Archaeoglobus sp. JdFR-41
ACAATTTAAATTTTTCTAATTAAAAATCCTGCGGGTGATCTGCAAAAGTGAGTGAAATTAAAAGCCAAAATACAATCTGAAGGCAATCCTTATTAATCGTATTGACTTAAATTATCTGTGGAGAACGCTAATCGTAAAGTTTCTGAAATAGAGAATCGGCATGNTGATGATGCTGAAAATCTTCCCGACAGCGTTGCCGGTTCTCAGCCCGCCTATACCGCAAAAGACATTGAGGTTCTGGACGATCTTGAGGCAGTTCGAAAAAGACCGGGTATGTACATTGGTGGTGTTGGTGTTAGAGGACTCCATCATCTTCTCTGGGAGGTTGTGGACAACAGTGTGGACGAAGCACTNGCCGGATTCTGCAATCTCATAAAAGTGACTCTTCACAGAGATGGTTCAGCAAGTGTTGAAGATGATGGACGCGGGATACCAACTGAAATGCATGAACTTGGAAAGTCAGCTCTCGAAGTGGTCATGACTCGTCTTCACGCTGGTGGTAAGTTCAGCAGAAAGGTATATCGGGTTTCTGGTGGTTTACACGGTGTAGGACTTTCAGTTGTGAATGCTCTTTCTGAGTGGCTTGAAGTCAGGGTTAAAAGGAGTGGAAAGATTTTTTATCAGCGATATGAACGGGGGAAACCCGTCACTCCGCTAAAAGTTACAGGANAAACAGACTCGACCGGTACACTTGTCAGATTCAAACCAGATGATGAAATTTTTGAGGCCAGAGAGTTTAATTTTGAAATTGTCTCTCAGCGTCTTGAAGAACTGGCTTATCTTAATCGTGGACTCAGGATAATTCTCATTGACGAAAGATCTGGAGTAGTTAGAGAATATCACTCAGAAGATGGAATAATAGGGCTCGTTAGATCGATGAACAGATCTAAAAAACCGATTCATGAAGTGATATACATCTCAGATAAAAAGAACGGCATTAAAATGGAAATAGCAATACAGTATACAGATTCAGAAGCTGAAAGTCTTGCAGCTTTCGCAAATAATATCAATACCATCGAGGGTGGATCGCACGTAGTAGGATTTCGAGCTGGTCTTACGAGAGCTGTAAATGAATATGGAAAGAAGTACGTAAGGAAATTTGAGCCGGTAGGTGGTGTTGATGTTCGTGAGGGGTTAACTGCTGTTATCAATGTGAGGGTTCCAGAACCTCAATTCGAGGGNCAAACCAAGACCAAACTGACAAACAGTGATGTAAAAACGGCTGTGGAATCTGCTGTTTATTCAGGGGTTTTGAGATGGCTTGAGGATCACCCTTCAGAAGCCACGACTCTCATCAATAAGTTCATTCTCTCTAAAAAAGCAAGAGAAGCTGCAAGGAAAGCAAGAGAACTTGTGAAGAAGAAGAATGAAATCTCTGCCACCCTACCAGGCAAGCTTGCCGACTGCACTTCAAAAGATGTTAATGAGAGAGAGTTGTTTATAGTTGAGGGAGAGTCTGCTGGTGGTTCAGCAAAACAGGCAAGAGACAGACNATTTCAGGCAATACTCCCGATAAGAGGTAAGATAATCAATGTGGAAAAAGCAGGAATTACCAGAGTTTTGAAAAACGAGGAGGCAAAGGCAATTGTAGCAGCAATAGGAGCCGGGATGGGTAATGATTTTGACATAAGAAAGGCAAGGTACAGAAGAATCATAATCATGACAGACGCTGACGTTGATGGTGCTCACATTAGAACTCTCCTTCTGACCTTCTTTTACCGTTACATGCGCCCCCTAATCGAGAGCGGGTATTTATATATAGCACAACCCCCATTGTACAGAGTTAAGAAAGGAAAGAAGGTATATTATGCATACAGCGAATCTGAACTGCAAAGCATTCTTGAGAAAATGGATGGTGCGGAGGTTCAGAGGTATAAAGGGCTTGGTGAGATGAACCCGGAACANCTCTGGGAGACTACAATGGACCCATCAAACCGAATACTAATTCAGGTTACAGTCGAGGATGCCAGGAGGGCTGACGAGCTCTTCAGAATACTGATGGGAGAGGACGTGGAAAGTAGGAAGAAGTTTATAATGGCTCACTCAAAAGAAGTTAGGAATCTTGATGTATAATTCTCTTCCAGTTTGGTGAAGAATTTATGAGTCAGTATAATCGTTACAGTCGTCAAATCATGATTTTTGGAGTAGAGGGGCAGGAGAAATTGTTTAAAACCAGTGTTCTGGTTGTGGGTGCGGGAGGACTCGGAAGTGCGGTGATAGGGTATCTTGCAGCCGCCGGGGTAGGAAAGCTTGGTATAGTTGATGGAGACGTTGTGGAAGAAAACAATCTTCAAAGGCAGTTGATTCATGCTGGAAATGTTGGACTGAACAAGGCGGAATCAGCAGCTCTGTTTGTAGAAAAGTTGAATCCAGAGGTCTCTGTAGAGATTTACCCATACCACATAACTCCTGAAAACGCTAGGAAACTGGTTGCAAGATATGACGTCATTGCTGGATGCCCTGATAATTTCGAGACACGGTATCTGCTCAATGATACCTGCAAACTTGAAAATAAGCCCTTTGTACACGCTGCGGTATACTCTTACGAGGGAGAAGTTGCAGTTTTTACAGAATCTCCGTGTTATCGCTGTTACATTCCCAGAGCGGGAGTTTCACACAGCAGAGCCATTTTAGGATCTACAGCAGGTGTTTTTGGATCTATTCAGGCAGGGGAAGTTATCAAGCTTGTTACAGGTAGTGAAGGCGTCCTGAAGGGTGAAATACTGCGTGGAGATCTGAGCAGTATGGAATTTATCCGTATAAAAATAGAGAGAAGGGTTGACTGTCCCCTTTGCAGCGGTAAGCTGAAAGAAATTTTTCCAGAAAACTACCAGGATGAGTGCGAAGTCAGAAAACTTTAACGAGGCAAATTTGATGATGTAAAATTGTAACACTTAAAAACTCCAGAGGAATTACTTGATCAATGGTTACTGGAATTGTGTTTCACGAGGAATACCTTAAACATGAACAAACCCCAACGCATCCTGAAAGNAGGGAGAGGCTTGCGTATACTATGGACCAGTTGAGAGAGGAAGGAATTTTTGAACGCGAAGAAATAAAAATCATAGAGCCGGTAAAGGCTACGGTAGATGATGTACTGACCGTTCATACACGGGAATATGTGGATTTNTTAAGAATTGAGAGTAAAAGAGGGGGGATGATAGACTGGGATACAAACATACCCGTTGGTGTGTTCGATAGAGCCCTTCTGGCTGCCGGAGGTGCAATAAGAGCCGCAATGGCTGTTGTGGAGGGAGAAACTAACAATGCCTTTGCCATGATCAGACCTCCAGGCCACCATGCAAAACCCTACATCGGTGCGGGTTTCTGTTATTTTAACAACATGGCCATAATGGTTAAGTGGCTTCTAAGAAGGGGCTTTGAAAGGATTGCCATTCTTGACTGGGACGCACACCACGGTGATGGAACTCAGGAGATATTCTATAATGATGATAGGGTACTCTTTATATCCACACATCAGATGCCGCTTTATCCCGGAACTGGGTATCCCGAGGAGAAAGGATCTGGGAGGGGAGAGGGTTTCACAATCAACATACCTCTTCCTCCAGGAACAGGTGATGAGGGATACATGCTTGCAGTGGAGGAAGTAATCGAACCGGTAATCGATGAGTTCAGACCTGAGTTTATTGCAATTTCAGCGGGTCAGGATAATCACTTCACTGATCCCATTACAAGTCTTGCACTGACAGCCAGAGGTTACGCAGAAATAATGAGGAAGGCCGTTAAATTGGCAGAAAAACACTGTTCTGGCAAACTTGTAGCAGTTCTTGAGGGAGGGTACAGTGTTGAGGGAGCGTTACCTTATACCAATCTCGGGATAATTGCTGCTATGGCAGGATATGACCTTTCATGCATACGAGAACCTGAAAACTATCTTGCAGAACTTCAGTGGCGGAAAAGGTATGCATCTCTTGAAAAACTCAGGGAAAACATCAGAGATGTGAAAAGAATTCACTCACAATACTGGGACTGTTTNAGATGAGGAAAATTTGGCATGAGAGACGACGTGAGTATCGAGGATTTGAAAAAAAGACAGCTGGAGCTTGCTAAGAAAGTTGTGTTGAAAGATAAATACTCAATTGACGAAATCAAACACGTGATAGGTGTGGATCAGGCCTTTGTAGGTGATTTTGTGGTCTCGTGTGCCATAAAATTCAGCTACCCAGACTTGGAGGAGGAAGATAGATTCTATACTGTTGATGAAGTTTCGTTTCCATACATTCCTTCATTTCTGATGTTCAGGGAGGGGGAACCCGCTGTAAGCGTCGTTAAGGCTGTTCTTTCTACGAGAAGTGTGGTAATCGTAGATGGTAGCGGAATAGCCCATCCGCGAAGGTGCGGTCTTGCCACCTACATAGCAGTTGAAACAGGGGAACCATCAATTGGTATCACGAAGAGAAAACTGTTTGGAAGTGAAATAATCGAGAAGGTGGAGAATGAAGAACTCGTGGCCTTAAAAGATGGTGAAGAGACCATTGGATACGTTTTACAGACTTGCAGAAAGTGCAAGCCAATTTACATTTCACCAGGGAGTTACATTACTCCTCTAACATCCCTGAAGATAGTGAGATCCTGTCTCAGAGGATACAAACTCCCAGAACCTGTCAGAGCCGCTCATAATTTTGCGTCTGAAATGAAAAGAAAGGTGGGTGCCCAGTTGAAAAAATGACTGGAAATTGTTGTCATAGGCATTGAAATAGACGTTGGAAAAAACGACAGAAGGACCACGTCTTTTTAAGAGGAAAAAATTTTTAAAGGTATCTTATCGAACAATCGTTCAATGAGGTTATTCGAACTTGGTGTGGTTATTGCGGCAATGCTGGTACCCTTTATCGCGATAAAAAGTAACAGTCTTGCAACGTTTGTGTACTGGAATACTGTTGTGACTGCTTACCTCGCATACATAGCTGTGAGAAGGTGGGAATATGAATAGCTTCATAGCTCTTCTGGTACTCTACATGCTTGCTGGAACAGCAATAGCCCTCTACAACAGAGGAGCAAGAACTCAGGATGAATACTTCGTTGCAGGTAGAAATGTAAGTGGAATAATCTCGGCCCTAACTTACGCAGCAACCACGTACTCAGCTTTCATGATGGTAGGGCTGGTAGGCTTTTCATACTTCACAGGGGTGGGCGCCNCTGGTTTCGAACTTATGTACCTCGTTGGCACGCTATTCCTCCTTTCCTACTATGCACCCAAAGTATGGAGGCTGGGAAGAGAGAAGAACATTGTATCACCGNCAGAGTTCTTGAGTCACAGGTATGGTGTGGTAACTTCCCGCATAGCAGCGGTAATAGCACTGATAGCTCTAATACCCTACATTTCCGCGCAGCTTATAGGTGTTGCACTGATGATGAAAATAGGAGGGGTGGAATTCTATNCTGGAATTGCGATTGCTGCGGTTNTGATAGCGCTGTGGGCATACTTGGGTGGATTGAGAGGTGTGGCATGGACCGATGCTTTTCAAGGAGTTATAATGCTACTCGCCGCCACTGGAGCTCTCCTTTTTGTTACACAGAAGACGGACTTCTCTTCTGTTGACAAACTCGGTAGTCTGCTGTATGTACCCAATGAGTTCTGGACTTTTGGAAGATTTGCTGCTTTTGTCACTCCGTGGTTCTTCTTTGCACTCACAAACCCTCAAGTGTTCCAGCGGATCTTCATTCCAGCAACGGAGAAGGATCTCAAGAGGATGGTCATTTACTTTGGTCTCTTTGGCCTGGTCTATACATTTATTGTCACACTCCTTGGACTTGAATTAAGAATTCAGACGGAAACTGGTGTGTTTCCAAGAGTGGAAGATAGAGATATGGTTACCCCCACACTTCTCGGCATCATGCCTGAATGGCTGGCATTTATTGTTGCTTTAAGTATTCTTGCAGCAGCCATTACAACTGCTAACTCAATAATTCTCTCACTCTCCTCCATGATTTCCAGAGATGTAATAAGGGAAAAAGGAATTGCCGCTGGCAGAATCAGTGTGCTCGTTCTAACAATTGTAGTTGCGATTTTTGCATCACAGAGAATCAGCTATATCGTGGAACTCTCAGTACTATCATCAACCATTTTACTCTGTCAGCTCCCACTGATTGTAGGATACTTTCACTGGGGAAGAGGTAGAGAGATTGCGGGGGTTACAACACTTTTATCGGGATTTGTTATTTCTATCCTGTTGTGGCACTTCAAGATAAATCCGTTTGGAATACCATCCTCGGTTGCAACCCTCATAGTAGTTTCATCAGTTTATCTGGCAGCTTCATTGCTGGAGGGAAAGAAAGGGAAAGAGTGAACAGATAAATATATGAAGTGCGCTGGAATACCAAATTTATTTCTTTGATATTCTGACGAAATTTTCAAGAATTTTTAGCCCTGCTTTGCCGCTTTTTTCAGGGTGAAACTGGAATCCATAGTGGTTATCCTTCTCAACTCCGGAGACGAAATCCAAACCGTAGTCTGTTTTGGTTATAGCATACCTGTTGTCTGTCTGGAGATAATATGAATGTACAAAGTACACGTAACTACCATCCTCCACACCATCAAGGAGCTCACTCTCTCTCACAATTCTAATCTCGTTCCACCCCATGTGAGGTATTTTACCGACGTGATTCGGAAATCTCACAACTTTGCCAGGGATGTAATTTAACCCCCTGTGCAATCCTCCCTCTGTACTTTCTGTGGCGAATAACTGCATACCAAGGCATATACCCAGAACCGGGACTGTAAGCTCGTCGATAGTATTCCGCATTTCACTGAGTCTACCAATTGCGGCTTTAAATGCACCCACACCGGGGAAAACAACAGCATCAGAGTTGGCTATTTTTTTCTCCTCAGCAGTAACTTCAGCTTTTCCACCAACATACTCTATTGCCTTTACGATACTCTTGAGATTGCCCACTCCGTAGTTGACCACTGAAATCATGCTCAAATTCTGTTCACTGGTTAAAAATTTCACGCGGGGAGAAGAATCTGTAAGAAATCTGTAATGAACAAAAAATTTAATTAAAAAATAAGAAAATGTAAAAGTGGTGAGAATATGCGGGTGCTGGTTCTTGGTGGTTGTGGAGCACAGGGGACATTTGCAACGAAAGAGCTCGTCACTTCAGATGAGATCTCTGAAGTTGTTATTGGAGATTACAATATTGAAAAGGCAAAAAAACTCGCCTCTGAACTCGAAAGTGACAAGATAGATGTCGCAAAGGTAGATGTCCGAAAGGAGGATGAGCTTGTGGACCTGATGAAAAAATATGATATCGTCGTTAATTGCGTTGGACCATTCTACATGTATGGTGAAGGTGTGCTCAGAGCAAGTATCAGAGCAGAACGTGATTATGTGGACATATGTGATGATCCAGATGCTACAGTGAAGATGCTTTCAATGGATGATGAAGCAAGGGAGGCTGGAATTACAGCAGTTNTAGGTATGGGGGCAAGTCCAGGAATAACAAACGTTCTTTCAGTCTACTTTGCGAGAAAGTTGGATAGAGTTGACGAAATCAGACAATACTGGGTAGTTGACAGCAGTTCAGATCCTGAAGGTATGGCAGTCATGTACCATGCCGCTCACGGACTGACAGGAAAAGTTCCCCAGTTTATAGATGGAAAACTTGTAGAGGTGCCCGCAGGTTCAGGAGCAGAAGTTGTTAAATTGCTAAGCGGAGATGTAGAAGTGGTTTATTTCGGACATCCAGAACCAATAACTCTTCCAAGGTACATAGACGGTGTTAAAACTGTAATCAACAAGGGTGGATTTCTCCCTGCACTTGATTTCAAAATCTTCAGACTGATGTCGAGACTGGGGCTTTTCAGTACAAAAAGTATCGCAGGAATCTCACCAAGACGGCTAACCGTCTCGATCCTCACAAAAATTGCCACACAACATGAACTCAAGAAGGAAACAAGAACAGCCATGCGTGTGGAGGTAAGAGGAGAGAAAGGAGGTGAAGAGACAATTTATGCAGCCGACCTCCGAGGACACATGGGGCCTGCTACCGGTCTTCCTGCTGCCATTGTGGCAATTATGCTAACAAGAGGTGAAATTGAGTCAAAGGGCGTTCTACCACCCGAAGCTTGTGTTGATCCAGAACTTTTCCTGAAAAGGGCTGCTGAAAGAATTCCACCGGGATCAACTCTGATTCAGGAGAGAATTCACAGGGGACCGCTCATCCGGCTCGTTCAGTAGTTCGTCTTTGCAACTGTGGGAAAGTGACGATTCAAAAATAACCAAAACTTTTAGTCCTGAAGCATTCTCACTCATTTCATGCGACTTGTCAAACTCACCGAAAATGTATACTTTGTGGAAGGAAACAACAAGGGAAGATACCCCTTCTGTAATTCTATCTTTGTGAATGACTCGAAAAAAGTGTTGATTGACGCAGGAGGAGGTGCTGAACTCGGTGAACTGAAACCAGACATTATACTCAACTCTCACTGGCATGAAGACCACATAGCATATAACAGCCTTTTCAGTTCAAAGGTTCTTCTTCACAAACTTGATGGAGAAGCTGTAAGATCAAGAGAGGAATTCAAACGTAGATACGGATTACCAGATGAATTCATAAACATCTTTCTCAGCCTTTTCCCAACTCTAAAATTTGGTAAAGTTGATGAAGAATTTGACGAGGGTTATGAACTGGAATGTGGTGAGGTTTCCATTACTGCCNTACATACACCCGGCCATTCGGCTGGCCATACATCATTCCTGATTGATGATGGACACACAAGGATTCTCTACCTGGGTGACATCGACTTAACGTCATTTGGCCCTTGGTATGGATGTCTGGATTGTGACATCGATGAATTCATCAGTTCTGTTCNGAGGGTTTGCAGGCTTGTTGACGAGGAGGAAGTAGAGATTGCTGTTTCATCACATCGTGATGCAGTTCGTGGATCAGAGGAGATAAAAACAGAGCTTGAGAAATATGTTGCAGTGTTGTTCGATAGAGAGGAAAAAATCCGCAAATACAGGTCTTCTGCAAGAGAACTTGTAGGAAGGGGAATAATATACCGACGGTTGCCAGAACCCAAAGAAATCTTTGCCCATTTTGAGAAAATAATGTTGGAAAAGCACCTGGAAAGAATGACCCGGGGTTGATGGGTAGAAGTGTCTGAGGTGCCCATTTTTAAAATTTTTACAAACCGGGGTACTAATGAAAGACTTTTATTCTCATTCTCTTCCCGCATCACTGTGAAGGTGGCACTTGGCGGTACATTCGAACCGCTTCACGAAGGGCACAAGAAACTGATTGACGTAGCCATAGAACTCGGTGGAGAACAGGTGATGATAGGAATTACAAGTGATAGAATGGCAAGAGCGAGGATGAGAAGTGTTCTCCCATTCTCAATCAGAGCTGAAAATGTCAGGAGATACATTCTCAGGAAATACGGATTTGAGCCAAATATTGTAAAAATCACGGATCCATTTGGCAGGACTCTTCAGCTCGACTTCGATTATCTTGTAGTTTCGCCCGAAACATATGAAGTTGCCCTNAAAATTAACGAAAAAAGACTTGAAATGGGTAAGAGAAAAATCAAGATTGTAAAGGTAAACTGGGTAATGGCGGAAGATGGTAGACCGATATCATCCACAAGGATAAAAAGGGGTGAGATAGACAGGTATGGGGGTAAAATTTAGCCTTTCTCATCTAAAATTTTAATGCTGCAAAGTTGTATTGAGGAAATTTTAAATCTTTTTGAACAATAGTTTTTCTGTGGCACCTGTTAAACTGAGAAAGCAACTAACAGTACTTGGGATGTTGATGCTTGCTGCGACTGCCACGAGTTTTCTTGCATCCACGTACTTTCTTTCCTCAACACTTTTGCAAAATATCGACAGCAATTTTGCAATGAGTGAAGCAAATCGAGCTCTCTCACTTCTCGAATTAAAGATTGATGAACTGGACTCTCTCTGTTCTGACTGGGCAGAATGGGATGACACATACGAATTCATTGTTGACCACAATGAAGATTACATCAAGTCGAACTGGGTCAATGNGACNTTCCCAACGCTGGGAATTAATTTTGCCATTTATTTAGACAGAGAAGGGAGAGTTGTATTCTCGAGAGGGTACGACCTTGCAAATGACAGTGTGATGGAAATTCCGTCTGAGCTTGCTCAGAAACTGCCGGAGTTATCGGCGAAAAACGATAGTGACGTTAAAAGGGGGATTCTGGTTCTTGACACCAGAGCTCTTATTTTCNCTTCAAGACCTATTCTCAGGAGTAACGAGTCCGGCCCTTTCAGAGGCACTCTGATATTTGCCCGATATGTGGATAACGATGTACTTGCAGAAATTTCACAAGTACTGGAAAGGAATGTTACTATCGCTTCTCCTGTCGATTCAGCAAAAACTGAAATTTCTGGAGATACCATTACTGGTATTGTCCCAGTAAAAGATTTCAGAGGGAAACCGGCATTCTCCCTTGCTGTGAAAACAGATAGATTGGCCTATGAGTCTGCAATGACCGTGATGCCACTGTTTATTGCGGCATCTATCGGATGCAGTTCTGCAATCATAATAGCGTATCTGCTCTATACTGATAGAAGGATTGCAAGGAGGATTGTTAATCTCTCTCATAAACTTCACGAAATAGTCACCAGAAAGACACTTGATGATCGTGTGGATGTTGAAGGCTCTGATGAAATTTCACTGCTCGGAGAAAGAATAAATGACNTAATTAAAACTTCTCGGAGAAGTTTGAACGAGGTAAAGTATCTGAATGAAGATTTAAGATTGATCAACAAAATACTTCGGCATGATCTTTCAAACGAGCTTACAGCTCTTTCTGTTGCTGTTGAAGCTTTAAAAGAAGATTACGACGAGAAATGGTTCAGTATCTGTAAAAGATCACTTGAAAGAATGACAGAACTGATCAGTAATGCCAAACAAATAGACCAGGCATTTAGGGGTGATGTGGAACTTGAATCCATTGATATTGCCGCAGTGATAGGGGGGCTTGCAGACAAGTATGGAGTGAAGATCAGACTGAAAGGCACATGCAAGGTGCTGGCTGATGAAAACCTNAAAACCGTNTTCGAGAACCTCATAAGAAACGCTGTTGAGCATGGTAAGGCATCGGAGGTTACCATTGACGTAAAAAAGACCGACGGTGAATGTGAAATAACCGTAACAGATAATGGTGTCGGTATTGCAGAAGATATCAGGGAGAGAATTTTTGAAGAGGGAATCACAACTGGGCTTGGAAGTGGATTGGGGCTTTACATTGCGAAAAAATTGGTGGAAAAATACGGAGGCAAAATAGAGTTGAAAAGTACACGGCCTGCGACTTTCATCATAAAACTCAAAACCAGAAATTCAAGTTGATTTACGGTTTCTAAAATGCNTTTTTACCAGTTGCTTTNCAACCTGAAAGTTCAACTACTCCAGGCTGAATTAAGTAAAAATAAGAAAAAATAAGAAATTCTTTTGGAGGTCTTTACACACTGTAGACTCTGTTCGCAAAGAGGGATACAAAGAACAACAGTGAGAGTATGATGAAAACAACTGCAGAAATTGTGGATATCATCAGAGATGCATACTCTGAGACATTCCGGGTTCTGTTTAACGTGTATGCAGACAGAACCGCTGTGAGTCCTGTGGCAAGGATCACACCGTACTCCATTGCAGTGACATTGATGTAGAAAGCTTTTGTGATTGTGCAGATAGCACCATTCAGGAGTCCAAGAAAAATGAGGACGTTGTGCGGAATCAGGACAATTACCATTAGGTTTCGATAAAGTCTTTTGGCTGGATANTCACCACTGCCGAGTATGATGCCAGCNGATGTAAGCACAGCAAACATGAGAAGCATCATGGCTGCGTTGTATGGCAGAATGAATGGGATCGCAATAAACCAGTAAGCAGAGGGATTCCCTATGTACGATCCGTAGAGGTAATTAAGAGAGAAGAAGGTTGAACTCAGCAGAAGGTATATCAGCGGTCTTATGTTGCTTGGATTGCTGTCAAGAAGCTCGATTGCTCTATGTGGTCTGAGGAACACACTCTTTATTATCTCAAACTCAAGTGAGACGTTCATCATATCAACCCCAGTGGTTCATAAAACGTTGTCCAACACACCAGAATCGCGTAGAGGGAAATCATCAGTGAAAGAGACCGCCTATAGAAATCNGCGTTGGTTGCCCTTTTCATCGCATAGGGTGTAGCTGAGAACGGTATCAGAATCCCGAATACGACAATTGCAGTAATGTGAACAAAGTAGCTTGAGAAGAGACCAAAGGGGAAGAGAAGCGCATGCGGGAGTATGAAACCAGCTGAAATCGATTGAAACATTAATGGTAAGCTGACGTCACTTCTGAAAAGTTTTAGAAGTATGAAAAGGGAGATGGAGAGATATATCCACAGAACTATGTAGAGTGTAACTCCCGCCACCAGAAAACCAGGGGTTGTAAGAACTGCATCGCCAAAAAACCTGTAAAGGGGTTTCAGAAGGTACCATTCCGTCCTTCCATCATTAAGCAGAAAACTTGCAGATGACAGCAACCCACTGACGATAACTATCACGGGTGAAAGAAGTGCGGACTTATCACGCATACCTCATCACCTCCAGAAGACTTCTCCCCTGAACATCTGATGGCTCATTCCATTCCATGGCTCTACAGATTGTTGGAACAATGTCAACAATCGAGGTTCTTTCACCGGAGACTCCCGGTTCTATCCCAGGACCTATGAAAATAAGCGGGACGTGGATCTCACTTTCTGCTACACCGCCGTGGTCTCCCGGAACAGAAACCTCAGTTCTGACTTTTCTGAGAGGCAACTTTGGACTCGTAGAGGTCAGCCCCCAGAATCCTGCAACCCAGCCGTCTTCAAGAATTACGATGACGTCTCCTGCCCAGCCATTTTTTGGAAGTCTGTATTTTTCGTAATTATCGACTGGCAAAGCCTCTCTCACTATCCCTTTTTCTCTCAGCTGGTTCAGAAGCTCAGCAACTTCATGTCTCTTTTCCGGTTCTTGGAGATACAGGAAGGCTGAAGTACCTTCGAGGAGTATTTCAGATTCAAATCCGTGTTTCTTGAGATACTCTGCCATGTTGAAAACGTGATAGACGTTTTGCTGACCATGATCCGATGTTATGATGAACAGTGTGGACGACAGTTTGCCAATATTATCCAGTTTTTTGAAGAAGAGTCTTAGCATATCGTCCAGATCTGCCAGATGTGGAGCAAATTTAGGTGTGTCTGGACCATACACATGTTCCAGAACGTCTGTGGAAGCAAGATTTAGCATGAGAAAATCAGGATCGTCCCTTTTTATAACCTCATAAGCTGCTGGAATTGTCCATGAGTCTCTCACATCACTTCCCACTGCCTGTTTGTGAATCTCAGGTATACCCACTATACTGCGGTATTTCTCCGGTGTGAGCGGAATCCCTGATCTGTGGCCTGTAAGAACGATGTCTGCTAAAAATTCCCCCTGCCTGCTGAATGCCAGATTTGGTGGTACACGCCATTTACCAGTTACAAAGGCAAACTTTATGGATTCATCCTGCTTTTTTACAGACTCCACCAAAGTTTCTGCCTGTATGTGCTGAGGACTGTGCATTACAAACTGGTAGAAGTTCTCCTCCCTTATATAGATCGCATTTCCTGATACGCCTGTTTTTTCAGGATAAGCTCCGGTTAAAAAAGATATGTGCGCCGCAACAGTATTTGAGGTCATAATGGTTTCATTGCTCAGGAATCTGAATCCATAGGTGGCAGTGATTTTTCTCAGATGCGGCATTCGGTCGATAAATTCGTCTCTTGCACCATCAAGGATCATCAGGACAACACGATCAATGGATTCACTTCTACCAAATCTGAAATCACTGCTCGCNGCAATTGATTTTCTGAAAAGTGGTACACCGAGGGCTGTAGCTGCTGAGGTTGCTGTGAGAGACAGAAACTTTCTTCTCGATAGCTGCATGAAAACACTTTAACTATAATGGTATTTATTTTTTCAGAAACTACATGATCCGCAACACTTATACAGTTTGCTACGGTTTATGATAAAAATTTATGATAAACTNGAAAAAGAAATATCGAAAGAGCTGTCCGATTGTTGTCAGGCGATCAGGGGATTACTTTGTCCACAAGATCCGGATCATGGCCTGGTATTATCTTTTCTCTTCTTGTTACACTAAGAGCTTTAAAACAGCTATCAAACCACTCTCTCAAATCAACATGCAATCCAGGTGGTACAAACGGTATCGGCGACGGTTGCAGCTGAACCTTGTTCCCTCTAACATCCTCCATCTCAATTGGTTCTTTTGGAGGATTCAAATTGAATCTCGTGTAAAAATGGTCTCCGGCCATCAGATATGTTCCCTTATCCGTTTCAATTGCAACTCCCTGATGACCCTCGGTGTGACCCGGAAGAAATACGGCCCTCAAACCCTCTGCAATTTTTACATCTCCGTCTATCAGACAGAGGTCCATATCTTCAAGAGGTTGTATCATTTTGGTATCGTAAACAAGTCTGTAGTGAATTGGTGGGTCGAAAGCTGATTTCCACTCCTTTTTCTGAACAAATATTCTTGCATTGTGAAAGAGCTGTACATTTGCAACGTGGTCGAAATGCAGGTGTGTGATTATCAAAATTTCTATGTCTTCGGGTTTCACACCTGCTTTAGATAAGGCTTCCCGAACACCATTTTCTCCGCCTCCAAGAACTGGAAAATTGTGAACAAAGCCATTCACAGGTTCCTGAATTCCAGCATCTATTACCACCGGAATGTCTCCCTCAAGATACCAGATGTAAACAGGTCCCACAACGAGTCTCTGCATATCTCCTAAAATCTGAACGACGCCCAGTGGAACCATTATTTCAGCCTGCTTGAGTGGTCGGATTGTGTACATATCTCCTCACCGAGAATCAGAGTCATTCTATCATACTTAATTCTTTCGAAAATCTGAACCCCATCGGAAACATTATATAAGCCCTTCATTAAAAACATCATCATGAAGAAATTCAAAACCGGAATCCTTCCCCTTGACACTCAGCTTACAGGAGGTATTCCGGGGGGTAGTGTTGTTCTTATTCTTGAGGATCCTGGAGCCGGCGGCGATGTCTTTACGTTCCATTTTGCAATTGAAGGAGCTGTAAATGATGAGAAAGTTTTCTATCTCTCAACAGATGACACTGAAGAAGAGATCAAGGAATACATTCAGGTTTATTTTAATGTTGGTGAGGAAATCTGGGAACATGTTGTCATCGTTAGCTTGAGCAGTTTCAGACAGGGAATAAGAAAGGATGTAAAAGATTATCTGCGTAGAACTATGTACGATCCTATGAGCGGATTGAAGACAATTCTAAGTAACGAGGACTTTGAAAGGGTGATTATAAACAACCTTACATACTTTGTAACCAATTATGAGCTTGAAGGTGTAATTGCATTTATCGAGGATCTCTCAACAATTGCAAAGCAGAATGAGTCAGTGGTTCTTCTCACCATGACGCGGGGTATGTTTGACCCACGCGTCGAAACGACTATGAAGCACTATGCCGATGGAGTGTTTGAGTTGACACTCAGGGAGGTTGAAAACGAGGTTCAGAGAAGGCTTAAAATTATAAAATTCAAGCGAATACTCGTTCCCAAAGCAATTCTGAGGTATGACCTGACCGAAAAAGGAGTTAGAATGGAATCGGTTATGAGAGTACTATAAGATTTTAGATCACCCATGAGAGTAGAGTTCGGTGAGCTTGAAGTTACTCCNGATTTTCGAACGGATTGTGCCGCATTTATAAAGNCTACATATGTTGTCGACCTCGCAACAGTCAGTTTCGCTGCTGAGAAGGCAATCAAAAACTGGAGATCAGGAAAAAGAATCTCCAAGTCCCTCCCAATAGAAATTCTGCTTTACCACGCAGCAACCAGACAAATAAAGGATGCACTGAAAACTGGGATAGGGTCGGGGAAAACCCGTGTTGCAGCGGTGATTATTGATGAAAAGAAATTTGAGGAGCTGAAGAACAAAATTTCTTTCAGAAGTCTAAAATTTAAGCCAGAATATGATCTATCAGAAGTTAAAAAGCTATATGGTATAACAGATGCTGAGCTTGAAATAACAGGAGAGGAAAAACTTCCACTCCTGGTGAGGGAGAGAATTGCATTGTTCTCTGCTATGAGGGAGTGAGTTGAGTGGAAAAGTGGTAGAATGAAAGCAAAAGCATATGCTGCAGGAACGATACTTAATGCACTTGCGCTTTTCAAAGGTTCTGCGTTCGGTATCGAATTGATAACGGAGGTCAGAATAGAGGTGGAGGATGGAGTAGGGGAGTGCATGGTANTTGTAAATGGTAGAGAAATCAAAAGCAATGTTACGGAGAGGCTTATGAGACAGTTCGGAAAAAAAGGATACGTGGAAGTGACATCTGAAATACCGTCAGGAAGTGGACTTGGTAGCAGCAGCGCCTACGTCAATGCTCTGATATGTGCTCTGCTTAAAGAAAATGGAGAAAATCTCGATGCAAGAACGATTCTTTCAATGAACTCAAGAATCTCACTTGAGACAGGAATCAGCTATACCGGTGCATTCGATGACGCTGCAGCCTCTTTGCTTGGAGGATTCGTGGTCTCAGATAACAGAAAATTGAAACTTTACAGGTGGGATACTGGAAAATACGTAGAAAGTATGACTGCAGCCATTCTTATTCCAGAGTTCGATCGGAAAGAGGTCAACTGGAGAAAAATCAGGGAGGAATCAAATAAACTCGAGGAAGTGCTTCCAGAATTGCTCAACGGGAAATACTGCAATGTTATGAGGAAAAATACAGAATTTTACTGTCGAATTCTGGGATATCCTCTAAACATTGCGGAGAAAGGATGGAGAGAAAGTATATGCTGCGGGCTATCTGGAAATGGTCCCTGTTATGTGGCATTTGGAGCCAGGGAAGACATAAAGAAAATTGAGGAAATATGGGGAGAGTATGGAAGTGTTATCCAAGCACCTGTGAGTAGTAAACCGGCAGAAAAAGTTGAAATTAGACAAGATCTGTTCATTGATTGAATTCTAAAGGTACTTAATCATTCTTACCCACTTTCCCCATACACCCTCTTCCTTGAACCCAAATTTTTTATAAAATATTTTAGCATTTTCATTTTTCTCTCCAACCCACAGTTCAGCCACTCTCCGATTACGATTCCTGGCGTAATCAAGAGCTTTCAGTAGAAGTGATGAACCTATCCCCCTGTTTCTGAACTCTGGAAGCACAAAAAGCTCGTGTATCTCCCCGACCTTTTCATCTGAGTAGTAGCTTATCCAGTTCGTGTCACAGGCAACAAATCCAACAGGCTTTCCGACTTCAGCCACCATGAAGCCTTCTTGGTCTCTTCCGAGTAACCAGTTGAAGTAACTCCTTATCTCGCGTCTTCTTGTATAGGCGTACTCTGGAAGGTTGGCATAAGCCCTCTGGTAGACCTCAATAAACCACTTAACGTCATCTCTCCTGACTCTGCGTATCTCCACGTAAACACCTTTTTATTCAGACTTTTAAGACCTGCGATATGCTTCTAAAGATCTTAGCTAAAATCAGATCGGAAAGTGGACATGAGAAGAAAATAAAGGAATTTATCTCTGACTATCTGAGAAAGCTTGGCCTTGAAATCCATGAGGCTGAGTATTACATTGCTGCCAATCCAGGTAAAAAGCTCATAGTTTCCACACACATGGACACGGTCAGAATCAGGAAGGAGTTTCACTCAGACGGTATTTACGCGTATGGAACTGGTGTTTGTGATGCAAAAGGAAGTATTGCAGCAATACTTGGAGCCGCTGAGAAAATCACCGATTCACAACGTGAACTGAATTATACTATTGCATTTTTCTGCAGTGAGGAGGAGGGGGGAGAGGGATCCAAACAATTTGCAGAAGAGTGGAAGTGGGGAGAACTTGCCATTGTCATGGAACCAACTGATCTGAAAATTGTTACAGAACATTGGGGAAGCTTTGACTTGGATGTTGAAATCAAGGGGAGAGCTTCTCATGGTTCGATGCCNGAATATGGTATAAACGCAATTGAAAGATCATGTGAGCTTATTCATAGACTAAAAAATATCGAGGAATTCAGAATAACTGTTTTGAAAATTGAGGGAGGTGGAGAAGAGTACGTGGTTCCTGAAAGCTGTAGATTAAAGATTGATATCCGAATTCCACCTGATATGAAACTTGAAAATGCCATTGAAAAACTGGAATTTGTTAAAAATTATGGAAAGTTCAGAGCCTCAGACGCTTACGAGGGNTTTAGAAGTGCGATGGCATTCAAAATTCTTGCGAAAGCTATTGAATCTGCAGGACTTCAGGTTGTACCTTCCACAATGCCTTCCTGGACTGACGCGTTAAATCTTAAAGACAGATTTGATGTTACTGTATGGGGTCCTGGAGAGTTACATCTCTGCCACACAGAGAACGAAAGAATTAGACTCAGAGACATTGAAATAGCAGAAAAAGTTCTTCTCAGCCTTAACGAAATCGCAATGAATGTGTAATATCTTGAAATGAAGTCCGTTGTCGTCTGTGACTGTTTGAGAGTTGCATTCCATCTGGATCGTAGCTTTGTGATGCATCGAATTTCACACTATTTAAACTCTCACTTTGTTGTTACACACCAAAATTTTAAATAAAATTCAGAATTTATATCAATTTGTGAAGGACTCGTTTAAGAGATACAGACAGAAATACGATGGTGGATCTGACAACACGTGGAAAGCAAGACTTGAGATGATTAACTGGGTTTCTGCGGGTAAAATCGCATTTATTCAAGGAAACAGAGAACTCACCTGGAAAGAATTTTACGAAAATGTAAATAGAATAGGAAATGCTCTTCTCGAACTGGGTGTTAAAAAAGAGGATAGAATTGCCATAATGGGATTCAACTCCATAGAATGGATGGAAGCCTATTTTGGCGCATCTGTAATAGGAGCTGTACCTGTAAACGTTAATCCGAGGTTTGTAATGGACGAAGTCAGATATATCCTTGAAAATTCTGACTCTACGATTCTCTTTCTGGAAAGTAGATTTTACGAATCTGTGAAACCTCTGCTTAAAGAGTTACCGTTAATTAAAGACATAATTGCNTGGAAAGACCCTGAAAGTGGTGAGCAGATCATCGACGAAAGTGTACACGAGTTTGATGAATTGAAGAAAGGATCCAGTTCGTCACCCCCTGATCCTGAGTGGAGAATCACAAACGAGGATTTCTGCGTTCTTTACTACACAGGAGGAACAACTGGTTATCCCAAGGGAACTGTGTGGGATTACCAGAATCGGGTGAGAGGTCTGGATATGATAGTCTATCAGGCTTCTCTACCAATACTCAACAACATCTCAAATCTTCCCGATCAGGCTTACCTTAGAGTTATCAACAGGCTTTTTCCGGAAGGGGGGCTGACGGTTCAGGAACTATCATCACTCTCAGTGGAGGTACTTTCGAATGTCCTTTCAGGGCTGTATCCTACAGAGTATAGAGAGAGTGCCAACAAACTTGCCAGGTCCCTCTTCCAGTTAATTCAGAAAACACCTGACTCTGTAATAAGAAAAATATCAGAACTTGAGAGGGCGGACAACGAGAAACGATTGGAAATGAAGAAAATATTTCGGGATAAGGCCGTGATTGAATTTGTGAAGGGAGTGGTTTTTACGACTCTTGGAACACCACTCAGCTACATCCACTCATCCGACCTGAAACTTCTGACTGCCTCCCCACTTTTCCATGGTGCAGGTTACGAAGCGAACTTCTCTCACATTGGAGCTCTCGGAGGGGTAAGCATATATCTGGTATCAAGAAGCTTCAACGCAGCCGAACTCTGGGAAACTGCAGAAAAGAGAGGTGTAAATCAAATAGTTATTGTGGGAAATGCTTTTGCCATTCCAATGGTCGAAGAACTTGAAAAGGCTGCTGTAAGAGGTAGGAGGTATAACCTTGATTCACTGCACTTTATAGTGTCATCAGGCGTCAGATGGTCACCTGATGTTAAAAGAAAACTTCTTCAGTTTATCCCACATGTCATGCTCATGGATGAAATCGGAACAACAGAATCAAGTGCTGCCCTGACGTGCATATCAACTTCTGAAGATGAAACACGAGAATTAAAAGTGAGGATTACACGAGAAGGTCCGTTCCCGTGCAGAGTTATAAATCCTGAGACTGGAAAAGATGCAAAACCAGGTGAAGTCGGAGAGCTCGTTTATGGTGGATTTATGGCTCTTGGATACTGGAAAGATCCCGAAAAAACTGCAAAATCATGGAAAATAATAGATGGAGAGCGATGGTTCTTTGTCGGTGATGAGGGTATCATCGATGAGGAAGGGTATTTCCACTTTATTGGTAGAGGGGCAAGTGTGATAAATACAGGCGGTGAGAAGGTTTACCCGGAAGAGGTTGAGGAAGTGGTGAGAATGCATCCAAAGGTTAGAGATGCAGTGGTTACAGGAATACCTGATGAAAGATGGGGAGAAATTGTAACTGCACTGGTTGAACTGAGACCCGGGGAGACAGCTAATCCTGAAGAGATTGAAAAGTTCTGTAGGGGTAAAATGGCAGGTTACAAAAGACCAAGAAAAATAATTTTTGTTGATAAAATACCGAGAACAGCTTCAGGCAAACTACAGAGAAAACTAATTAAAGAGATCGCCATAAAACTTGCTGAACAAGATAGAAACTCAATGTAAATTAAAGAGAGGATGCAAATGAAACCATCAATCAGGATTTTCTCAATCAGAGGTATTGAGGTGGCTGTACATGTCAGTTTTCTCCTCATTTTGGCTCTGTTAATATATGCTTTCTACGTTTCTCCACAGCCATATGGATTTTCTGGATTTTCAAGTCCGCTGAGATTTCTACTTGCATTTTTTGCAGCTCTCTTCCTTTTTGTGTCCATATTCTTCCACGAGCTTGCACACTCACTCGTTGCGATGAGGTATGGGGTTAGAGTAAGAGGAATAGTTCTGTTCATCTTCGGTGGGCTGTCAATGATGGAAAAGATTCCTGAAAATCCCAGACAGGAACTCATGATCTCAATCGCAGGACCATTAACAAGCTTACTCATTGGTGTGATGTGTGCAATCCTTACTTTGATACCATCAGCGTCAATTTCAGCATTTTTCACTCTTTCCGCATATATAAATCTGTTTCTGGCTGTTTTTAACCTGATTCCAGCATTTCCAATGGATGGGGGGAGAATTTTCAGGAGTTTTCTTGCCAGAAAAATGAGTTACGCAAGGGCAACGAGGGTAGCAGCTGAAACTGGAAAGATGCTGGCAGTTATGATGGGGATTTTCGGGATTTTCTACAGTCCTTGGCTAATTTTGATAGCGTTTTTCATTTACATTGGGGCAAATGAAGAAGAAAAACTTGTTATGCTTGAAAAACTTCTTGGAAAATACAGAGTGAGTGATATCATGACCACGGAGGTCATAACAGTTAACCCTTCAACTAAAGTAGGGGAACTCATCGAGCTGATGCTGAAAAAGAGGCACCTTGGCTATCCAGTTGTCGAGGATGGTAAAATCGTTGGGATAGTAACGCTTCAGGACGTTATCAATGTTAACCCGGAGGTGGAGGTGAGAGAGGTCATGACAAGAGAGATCGTCACGATTTCCCCATCTGAGTCAGCCTTTCAGGCCCTTAAGCTAATGAATGAAAGAAGAATCGGCAGACTACCAGTAGTCGAAAATGGAAAACTTGTTGGTATCATTTCAAGGAGTGACTTGATGAGAGTTGCTGAAATACTTGAAACGCTGGAGGTGTTGGGTTGGAAGAGTCCGAAAAGCGTTTGATTATTATAGGAACGGCACATGTCTCTCCTAAAAGTGTTGAAGACGTGAAGAATATAATCAAAAATGAAAAACCAGATGCTGTTGCGGTGGAACTGTGTCCGAGAAGATACAAGGCACTTGTAGAGGGTTTTAGAGAGGATATACCAGTAACAGAACTTATTCGACGTGGAGATACTTTTCTTTTCCTTTTTCAGCTTCTTCTTTCACATTTCCAGAAAAAAGTGGGTGAAGAGTATGGAATAAAACCCGGAGCAGAGATGCTGGCAGCGGTGGAGAAAGCAAGAGAAATAGGTGCTGATGTTCTGCTCATCGATAGAGATGTAGGCATAACCTTTAGAAGATTTTGGTCATCTCTCGGATTTTTCGGTAAAGTAAGAATGCTCTGGTATTTTCTCAGAAGCATGTTTTCCGGTGAAGACGTTGACGTGGATGAGTTGTTAAAGCAGGATATTCTCGACGCTCTTGTCAAAGAATTCAGAAAAATTTCTCCTTCGGCAGCAAAAATTCTGATTGACGAAAGAGATGAGTACATGGCTGCAAATCTGCTTGTTGCAATGCAGAGGTACAGCAAAATTGTTGCAGTTGTGGGAGCAGGACACAGAAAGGGGATTGAGAGAGCCCTTAAAAAGTTCGAGAAAGAAAGACCCAACCTTTCAGCTCTCGAAACTGTTGAAAAGGGAAGAAACTGGTTCAAGATTATTGGAGCCGGATTTGCGATATTTATACTCTTTGTGTTCATCATGCTTGCTGTAACCGTCAGTACTCAGGTTTTGATTACCGCCCTGGCGTACTGGTTCCTGATTAATGGTGTTCTTGCAGCTCTTGGGGCTGCGATAGCCAGAGGCCATCCACTTTCAGTCCTTGCAGCTTTCCTCTTTGCCTGGTTGACCTCTCTTAACCCATTGGTCGCTGCAGGATGGGTCTCTGGAGCCGTAGAAGCTTGGATACGAAAGCCAAGAGCGTCAGATCTTGGAGCGTTGATGGAAGCTAACAATCTCCGGGAAATGATGGAGAACAGATTTTTCAGAGTGCTGGCAGTAGCTGCGCTCACAAACATAGGCAGCATGATAGGTACAATTTATGGAGGTTACTACATAACAACAAGGTTTGGTGTTGACGTGGCAAAGATAATATCAGAGAAGTTGTTTACATTGTTTGGATGAAAAGCATCTGTATCAGATTGCGTCCTGTTGGAGACGTTAATCAGGAGGTTATTGAATTCCTCAGGTCAGAACTCCAGAAAAGATTTGGCAAAGTTCAAGTTCTCAAACCAATCGAGCTCAGCAGGGAGTGTTACAGCCAGGATAGAGAGCAGTACAACTCAACATGTCTTCTCAGAAAACTCGAACCATTTTTTGTTACACTTGGGGTAACCGAGGTGGACATATACGCTGGAAGGATGAACTTTGTTTTCGGTGAAGCTGAGCTTGGAGGAACAAGAGCAATGATTTCTATTTACAGATTACGGCTTAATGCTGACATTGAACTGATAAAGCAGAGATCAATAAAGGAAGCAGTACATGAAATCGGTCACGTTCTGGGGTTGAAGCACTGCAGCAGGAGAGAGTGCGTCATGAGCTTTTCAAACTCTGTGTTTGAGGTCGACATGAAATCAGATGAGTTCTGCAACAGATGCTATAGCAGAGTTAGAAGATTTCTTATTGAAGAGTAACTGAAGATCTAATGAATATGAAGTTCGTAATTCATGAGCATGAGGCAAGAAGACACCACTTCGATTTGAGACTTGAAATGGACGGTGTTGCGAAAAGCTGGGCGATTCCCAAGAACATTCCAGAAAGAAAAGGTGAGAGGAGACTTGCAATTCAGGTAGAAGATCATGATGTGGAGTACATGGACTTTGAGGGGGTAATTCCCGAAGGGTATGGTAGNGGTACTGTCAGAATCTGGGACAGAGGAGAATACGAGCTACTGAAAAGGGATGACAGGGAAATCAAATTCAGATTGAAAGGTGAAAAAGCAACAGGTGTTTTCGTTCTTCTCAAATACCCAAGAGCANGAGAGAATGCCTGGTTACTTATTAAAACCGGATTGGATTAAGTCCAATTTTCAATCTATGTTAAATAATAGATAAATTTTTATGTCATTTCATCTAATAAACCTATGAAAAAGTTGGAACCTGAAATAACAAACCTGATCAGCGAAGATTATACTGTTGTAGATTCGGAGGATGTCATTTCAAAAGTCCTATCTTTGCTGAAAGATGAGCACGAGAAAGCTGCTGTTGTTGAGTACTCAGAGAGGATTATAGGTGTCGCAAGAGAGAAGGATTTAGTCAGGGGCGCTTTAATGACAAATCCGGATGAGACCAAAATCAAAAATTTTCTTGTAAAAACTGGAGAACTNAACCTCAACAACTTGAGTCCGGAAAACGTAACGAAGAGATTCATTGAGGATTCAACTCCAATTGTTCTCGTGAAACTGAATACTGGGCTGGGGGTTATCCACATTGATGATTTTCTTGTGGAGATACAGTCCGAATTCAGCGATGTTGAAGCTCAGAGCCTGATGAACCCATCAGTGGTATCAATTCAAAAAAATGAGAGTGTCTNNAAGGCTCTGGCTGAAATGAGAGAGTATGCAATTAGCAGGGTTGTAGTTATTGATAGCAATCAGATTGTTGGAGTTCTAACAAGTAAGGACATAATTGAGAGAGTCGTCCTTTTAAAGAAGGATTCGAGACTCGGCCGTCTTAGCAAGAGGGAGAAAGAGAAGAGCCTCTCGATAATGGCTGAGGGTATTATGAGTACTCCAGCTGTAACCGCCAAGAAACAGAGCCATGGTAACGAAATTATCAACCTGATGCTCAAGAATCAAATATCGAGTGTGGTAATCGAAGACAACGGGGTTCCGGAAGGGATTATCACAAAAAAGGACATTCTTGAACATTACCTGAAAATGTTGACCCCAGGAGATTACGATGTTCGGATTTCTACAAAGAACCTAACTCTGATTAATTCTGAACTGAAAGACTTGTCAGATGATTTAAACAGATTCTTGAAAAAGTACAGAAATTCTACCGGAAAGTCTCATCTCTTTGTGTACGTCAAAAGGCTTAAAATTTATTTCAGGAAGATCCCTCTGATTCAGGTAAGGATGAAACTCATATCCGACATCGGAACGTTCTTTGTAACGGGTGAAGCGTGGGGTGTGGAGTTCGNCATTAATGTTACTCTGAAAAAACTTGANAGGAGGATNTTAAAAGAGAAAGGACTGTTACTGGATAAGAGAATGGCTCAGCAATTCTATGAAGAGGTTTTTCAGTAAGCTTACAGAGCAATATCTGACAGTAAGATCTG
>MTNC01000006.1 GCA_002010285.1 Archaeoglobus sp. JdFR-41
TAATTTAATAAAAATTAAAGTTCAAAGAACTAATTTATTCCACTAAATATGTAATAAATTCGTAGTAATCCTACGTGTTTACAAGAAGTGTGTGTATTTTTGCAGTTAACCCCCCCTAACTGCACCAAATGCATCGTATTCACTATATTTCTGGAATAAATTATCTACCCACTCTTCTATTTTTAGGGGAACCTAAAACATTTATTACACTAAATATGTAATAATTTATTTCAAACAATTTAATACAAATTTTTCATGATAGATACCAAAGAAAGTATTATTAAATTCTAAAATTTTTTGAAAATATGAATTATTATTTTTTGAATTTAGTTATATTTAATCATAATTCAGAAAATAATATATTTTNCTCCCTATCTTCCTTTTCTTCACAATCTTCATTCTGGCAAGAAGATTCAAATAGTAACTTTCCGTAGCTCTTTTTCTCCCAGTTCTTTTAGAGATATCCTCGGCAGTAGCTTCCCCCATCTTAACAAGAGTGACGAGGGTTCGTTTAACACTTCGGGGAAGATCATCCATCATAGTAATTAGGTGATACTGAGACTATAAAAAATTAATTTCAGAACTCTGGCTGAAACAAAAAAGTGAGTCCTGAAAAACCGAGATTAAAAGCCTGTATACTAAAAACTCTTCAAAACAGACTCCATTATTTTTGATAATTTTACTCTGGCGTATTTTTCAAAATTATCGTAGATTATAACCTTACTACCCGTTATCCGGCATACANCCGCTTTTTCCGCTTTTTCAAGATGATGCTTGCAGAATTCAATAATGGGATGGACATCTTTTGAGAAGAGGGGATACGACACAGACATGAATTCGCTTAGCAGTTCTTCACTGATACTGGCATAGCTAAATTTAAGAAGTGCCTCCACGCATTCCCTGGCTATCCTGTACTCTTCACACATCTCATCACCGAATGGTGTGTAAACCTTAACCTTATACGCCAGACCCATTCTGGAAAGCTTTTCTGCCAGAGCAACAGCATCGGAATTTAAAGCTGTTTTTACGAGAAAGTGTGAAATCAAAAGCTTGGGATTTAAACTGAAATTCCATCTAATAGATGGGTTGGCTATATAATTAACCAAATCAAGAGGAAATGTATTCATTACCTTCAAAAAAGATTTAAAATTCAAATCTTCCACTTCAAACCCTGTTTTTGAAATGCTGAGACATGGTGAAATTCCAATGGCGATGAGATATATCAGTGGATTATCTGCAAGTTTACGTAGCTTTTTTTCCTGCGTGATAACTCTACGCGTAATTATCTTTTTGGAAATGCTCACACCATCACTGGTAAGTGAAAGAAAGTATTTTGGCCCTATTTTCGGTCTGGAATGAGAAGTAGCAAAACCAAACCTTTTGAGATCGGAAACAACAAATTTCAATGGCTTGAATTTGTATTCATCCAGTTTATCTTCGTATATCTCTCCGACCACGTACAGAAACGCAAGAGTGTCTTCGATAGCTCTTGTGCGGAAACTAACTTCATCTATACTTTCCGGTTTTATTGATGCTTTCTCCCAGCAACTAATGACGCAATCTCCAAACTTAACCCCCAAATAATCTTGGACAAGAGTGAGCTGCTCGCAGATCTCACAGTCTCCTATGACAAAAGTTCTGGAGAAGGAACGGGAAGATAACCTCTCGACACAGGACTCATAATTCCCCTCGAAAATATCAATGCCGAGATTCTTTCTCCCAAAGACACCTATATCTATCCACCCGAGAGGTACCCTGAGTGGAGAGATCACTCGATAACCGGATTTTTTGAGTTCATTTGCAATCTTCTGTCTAAGAAGCAGAAACATCTTGCACCTCTACACGTTCTCTCCCCTGTATACTCCCGAGTACCCCCTCGTTCGGGAAGTCAGCTTTATAAAAACAAGCTGAACAATTCGTGCGTTCTTCTTTAGCCACACACCACTTTGATTGTGAACAACAATCCCTACCTCACTTCTTCCCTCATAACCTGCATCCCACACAGCAGTAAGCACATTAACACCACAGCGAATTAGTGAAGATCTGGGACGTGCAAAGGCCATTATGTCGTCCCCAAGCTTAATAACCTCATTGAGATTTGCCCTGTAAACTCCTGGTTCAAGAAATATTTTGTCATCCTGAAAAACTAACTCCTTTACAGACGAGATACGCCTTTCAGCATTGTCGAAGTCTATCAGACCGGCATCTTCAATCTTAGACACGGATCTTAAAGTACAGTCAAACCCATTCGGTTGAAGCTGGGTGGCAAGGTCTATGTAATCCCGGATAAGATTTTCATTTTCTATTCTCTTTCTGATATCATCTGCGCTCAATACAGCACCAGGCACATCATAGTATTCAGTGTATGGTTTTATATCTATTACAGGCGAACCTTCAAGTGCATCTATTCCATCTATCAGCAGCAATTCTCCTTCTACGTGGAGCAGTCTCGCAAGAGACATTCCTATTCTGTTAGGTCTTTCAGGACTTCTTGTTGAAAAGACGCCTCGAAGAGGTCTTGAGATGTCCCCTCTTGGATGAACTTTTAATTTTTCTCCCGCTCTATGGAAGAAATACAGAACCCAGATCCACATACCCTCTTTAACCCCCTCAAGAGCATCACTATACTCAGAGAAAATTCTAATCCTGTTTTCAGATTCAACAACTCCTACGGGTTTTATTTTCAGTTCTCTTCCAGATTCACAGTCATCCACTCTCATATCTCCCTCCTCCAGTCCATATCTTTGAGAAAGTCAACATAATACGCGTTTATCTCGTCATAACACTTTAAAATTTTAGATATCTCCACTGCGATTATATGTGAGCAGGGCTTTTTACCACGGAGATTGATCTGAAAGTCAGGACAGGTGCAGAAATTATCTTCAACAACATACTCACTCCTACCAACAACAACAAAAAAGTCCAAGTATTTCTTAACTCGTTGATCTCTGAGATAAAAGTAGGCTTTTTCCCCCCTCTTCCCGTAATTTAAAAGAAGAGATTTGTAAAGTTTATAACCCAGACCACTTTTGGCTGCTCTTTTAACCTCATTCAGCAGGAGCATCGATTTCACTTAGCTCAATAACAGCATTAATGGCATCTATTCCATCAAGCCAGCTGAGGATTACACTGTCATCGGGAAAACTGAGTTCTGGTAGTTTCTCTCCTTTGATGACTTTAGCACCCATTCTGGCAATGAGTTCAAATGCACCTTCCAGATCACCCTTCGCCTCCTTTTTGAGTGCTTCATTGAGTAGACTCTGGAAATCTTTTTTGCTCGCCTTACCCTCAAAATAAGTTCTGAATGAAGCTAAAACAGCTCTAATGCTTTCAAGAGTAAACTCAAAAAGGTCATTTTTTGTTTCCGAGTTGAAATCATGCTTTTGAGAAATTATNCCGGAGATCTTCTCTATTTCTTTAAGAGCGTCAGTTTTCTTGATCTCCCTATCTTTAACCGCCTTCACAATGTTCATGCAGGCAATGACAAAGTCTTCAAGAATTTGATCAAACACAGCCAGGGTTGATGGNTCATCTTCTCTAACCTGTGTTTCCTTTATCTTCTCAAGCCAGTTTCTGTACCTTGTTTCCGAGTAGAATTCCATATACCGAATTATCCAAAAGCAGATATAAGAGTTTTGATTGGTAGCTTGGATAAATGTTTGATAACACCCCAATAATACTCCAGCAAACTTCAAAGTACCGCTGAAGTTCTGGCACGTCTCGACTTCCACCATTCACATCAAAATGAGCTCATCTTTAAAGATCNCTATAATTCTCTGTTCTGATTGTGCGAGTGGGGGTGAGAATCACATCAGCTCTGACATCGTGCTCCTCTGCAAGGTGGCTGAGATCATCGAAAACCTGTAGATCATGGGCGACGACGACGTAGAGTGGATTAGGAGAAAATAAACCTCTTGATGCGAGAATTTCATATTCTCTGTCTCCATACCCACTTCCCTTTCCTATCCGGTTACCCTTAAGATCAACTGCTACACATCCTTGAGCAAATACACTCACTGAACCCTTAAGAACTGTAAAATCAACTTTTTTACCCACTCTTTCCATAGCTCGAATTGTTGGCCTAACATTCTCACTGACCAACCTGAAATCCTTCATTTTTGGTAAAGCGACAAGTAGCAGCTTACCGTCTTCGAGTGTTATCTCTCTGAGCCGAAGCAAGACACCATCTGGAGCGGAAAAGATAATTCCAGCTCTCTTGTACTCAGAGAGATCTCTAATTCTCTCACAAGCCTTTCTTGCACCATAAAAATTTGGAATTCTACCATAAGGTTGAGGAAAACAAATCTTTTCCAGTTTTNTCCATACAAAGTCTCTAACTTCTTTTTTGCTCTTGAAATCCAAGGTCTTCATGTTCTCGTACCAGATCTTTTTAATAAACCTTTTTTACAGTTCTTGGTGGGACTATTTTTCAATTCTGTCAGAATCTCATTGGAAATCTCTATAAAACCTTTACAGATTCAAAAAACCGTGTAACCAATTAATCTTTTAAAACCACGAGTAGCATGTCGACTATGAGGGAGTATAGGTTTAAAAGAGGTTACAGAGTTTGCAATGAGAGACTTGAAGAGCAAATAAAAAAGCACTTTGGCGAGTTTGAGAGAGAAGGTGACGTTTTTGTGGTTAAAAATTTTGGAGCAATTGAAGAACTCAGACTTTGGATTGAAAACAAGAAACTGCTTGCTGAATCCAGAACAAATCCAAAGGTTGATGATGAAACAGCTCTGAAAACGATTAAAACGTACAACAGATTTCTGGAGGAGCTCACAGGGTACTCTGCAAAAGAGAGGCAGAAGCTTATGAAAAAAGAGGCAGAAAAGCTGTAGTTCCTACCGAATTGCACTCTTTTTTATTCCCAGTTTATCTCTATATCTTCTATCCTGAAATCAGGTTTTGCCTGTGAGTTGTGAAGAGGTGTCTCAAATCCGCTTCTGAACATCAGCAGTCCAGTATATGCTATCATGGCCCCATTGTCACCCATGAGTTCAATTGGAGGCATATAGAATTCTGCACCTCTTTCATTACACATAACCTCAAGCATTTCCTGTAACCTTTTGTTTGCACCGACTCCTCCCGTCAGAAGAACCTCATCAAGGTCAAGATATGCAAGTGCCCTTTCAGTCACTTCAACAAGCATCGCAAAGGCTGTCTCCTGAAAACTAAATGCGACGTCCTCCATCCTGATACCCGAGTCCAGAAGTTTCTGTGCTGCTGTTACCATACCACTGAACGAGAAATCCATTCCCTTCACAATATATGGGAGTGGATGATATTCCTCTCCTCGTGTGGCAAGTTGTTCAATTTTTGGTCCACCTGGATGTTTCAACCCCATGTACCGGGCAAGCTTATCAAGTGCATTTCCAATGCCTATATCAAGGGTTTCTCCAAAAACTCTGTATCTGTTACCTCTCCTCGCTATTACCTGACTGTTTCCACCACTTACGTAGAGAGTAACAGGTTTCTTCGCCCCTGTCTTCCATCTACCAACCTCCACATGAGCCAGACAGTGGTTTACCCCNACAAGCGGAACATTCAGTTTCAAAGCAAGCAATCTGGCAGCAGTAGCTACAACCCGGAGGCACGGCCCCATGCCCGGACCCTGAGAGAAGGCAACGAGATCAATTTCAGAAGGTGCAACCTCCATAAAAAGCTTCTGAAGAACTAACGGTAGTTTCTCCGAATGATGCTGGGATGCCTCTCTTGGATGAATCCCTCCCTCAACTGGGATATAGGGATCGTTCACGATAGCTATTACGTCCTTTTCATCTACAACCGCTGCACTCAGGCTCCACGCTGTACCTTCAATTCCCAGAGCTTTCATTTTTTATATAAAATAAAATATTCACTAAGAATAATTTCAGCTCTTCTCTTTCTTAAATTCGGTGTACCCACACTTTCCGCAGCTCCTTCTGTCCGGATGTTCTGCGAGAAAAACCCCCTCGCCACATCTTGGACACTGCTTTCTTTTCCTGATTACCTTTTCGCCCTTTATCTCGTAATACCTGTATACGCTTTCACCACCTTTAGCCACCTAATCACCTCCAAGCTTCAGGTTTAGCCTTCTTCAGCCTCTTCAGCAGCTTTTTCAGCCTCACTTTCTTCAGCCTCTACTTTGATGTTTCTCTGTATTATGTGCTCCTCTTCGATCGCTTTGAGGTCTTCGACACTATCGTATATCTTCGCGTAACATCTCGCTTCTGTTTTACCGAACTCTGTCTTGATATAGCTGACCACTACTCTCTCCACATCTGCGTTCATCAATCCTGCAATTTTATTCCTCACGTCCTTTCTTGAAGGTGTAGCTCCTTCGAATGTCACTGTAAAATGTACTTCCTTTCTTCTCAGCAACGGGTTGTATCTTTCACTTTCAACGTAAATCTCCATTCAATCACCTCCCTTATTGGCACCGAGCAGCATCTCTATCTCTTCACATTCTCCAACTTTCTCCATCTTCCTCATCAAACTGAGTATTAGAACTTTGTTTTCGCGATCCACCTCAAACGCAACCACACCTTCTCCGGGCTGACCGTATAGTATCAAGGAACCATCAGGAAGAAGAAGAGCAAGAGGCATTACAGCAAGATCCTCCTCCCCATCAACTACCACCATAATTTTTCGCATCTTTAAAAGGAGTTCAACGGCTTTTTTAAGAGAGGATACAAGCTCACATGAAATGTGACCTGGAGGATTAACCGTGTCAATTCTCGTATAGTCAACAGCTATTGAAGATATTCTCTCCACTCCAAGAACTTCCTCTCTGACAGTTTTCCCATCAACTACTATCACGCCAGGCTTTAAGCCAGCTTTGAGTGCATAAAAACTAACCAGATCCCCCACACATGCCAGATGCTTGCATGTTTTTGCATCCTCTATCTGAATCAGAACTTCGATTCCATTACCCCTGTAAAGTCTTCCGTAAGGTTTCGACAGATCTTCTCGCATCTCTTCTGGCAGCCTGAGCATCTAACCCACTCTTAACGCATACTTTCCCGGAATTGTAATTTCAAGTCTCTTTGCAATTTCGCTCTTTTCAGGATCAATTATAACCACATAACCATACCACTCCTTCGTGAGTTCAGTACTTCCACAATTTTTACAGGTACTGCTATCTATACTGATGAATTTGCACCTTCTACAGGCCAGTTCAGCCAAAGTCTCACCTCATGATTTCTTTTTCTCCTTCTATCTCTTTTTCTATTTCTTCCTCTATCCATTTAAGAGCTCCAAGCCATGGTTGTCTCATAGTTAGACCTATTCTGCTTTTTTCAGGTTCCCTCTCCTTTAAACTCAGAGAAACTATCCTCGCCCTTACAAAATCACCTTCCTGAAGTGACTTTTTGGTTTCCTTTCCTACAAGCCTCTTATTTTTCTCATCAAATACCATATAGTCATCCGTGATCTGGCTCATATGAAGTAGAGCGTCAAACGGGCCTATAGATACAAAGGCACCGAATTCAACAATTTCAACAACCTCTCCTTCAACAACCTCCTGAAGAATGGGTTTGAAGCATATGGCAGTAAAAACGACCTCAAAGTAAACGGCTCCATCACCTTCAATTATTCTACCCTCACCGATTTCCTCTATGCTCTCGATTCCTATTATCATTCCATACTCTCTGTCCAGCTTTCCCTCAAATTGCTCCCAAAGCAGTGAGTTAATTACGGACTCAATATCTTCCCCCAGTTTAGATGGAGGTACTCTCACAGTGTCACGGAGCTTAATTCTCGCATACATAGCATCACCGCATGGTAGGAGAGGCAATATAAATTTAACCTATTTTCATAGTTCGTCTCAGATGATCAACCAGCTCGGAGGTTAGGTAATCGAGGGATGTTCCTCGAGCACTGAAAATTTCCATATGTTCCAGAATTTCCCTGAATTCTCCACCGCCAATACCGTTTGCAATCAAGGCTGCTCCCTGTGCTGCTGTCTGTTCTGTTTTCCTTCCAAAACCCTGCAGAAAAACACACTCATACACCTCTGAGATCCTATCCACAACGTTCCCTGCATACCTTCCGGAAAGCACACACAGATCCGCAGTACCGACGCTCACTTCAATCGATCTTAGACCCTTCAATACATACTCTGCAAGGATTTCAAATGCATTCTCAAGCCCCCACTCCTTTGCAAAATAGTCTATCCCTCCTGTGAAGATCAAATTTTTTGGGAAACTGCCGAGCAGATATGCAAGTTCAGAATCCATCGAGCCCATTGATGAATATCCAGGAAATCCAGACGTACCTCCGATTCCGTCTACTATCTTACCTCTCTTAACTCCCACAAAAGCCGTAAAGCCGTGACCTACCTCTGCAAGAATAAAGTTCTGCTTCTCTACTGGAATCTCCTGAGAAAGCTGATAAACAGCAAGAACTGTGGAACACAGTTTATCTGCTGTACCGATATCAATCTTATTCATTTTTCTCCANACAGGAACCGTTTCCAAGTGTATAATGCCAGGAATTGTGTAAAAATTAAGGTTTCGTTCTCGTATGAGGTCAATAATCTTCCTCAAACCTATNGAAGACGTTTCCTCAAAGTTGAGAGTCATCAAAAATATGTCGATTTCATCAATCTCAGAGAAATTCTTAACAGGTAAACCGTAACCCGATAAACCTGCTCCTATTTCTGCTTCACTCCTTTCGATTTCTTCAATCAGTTTTAAAGGATTAACGCGAACCTCGGTGCTGGGTAAAGAAGACGCATAAACGACTTTGTCCCCTTCTATAGCGACTACATCATAGCTCGCTGTTCCGGGATCAACACCAACCGAGATCACTTCATCACCTCAACAAATTTATTTGGCTACCTCCATAGTGCACCTCTCAGGATTCCGGTTATTTTATCTGTGGTTCCCCTCATAACCCTTCCCAAAACTACCACCACTTCCGGTTCTGTTCTCTCAACTTCGAGTCTGAAATCTATTCCAAGAAGTCTGAGATGTTCTTTGAAGAGTTCAAGTGTCTCCACACTCTCGAATCGGAGTCTGACTCGCTCGCAGATGGTAGCACCTCCCTTAACTTCTCTGATACTCTCGATTAGCGGAAGTAAAATGGAACTTCCAAGCCTCAAACACCTCTGCTCAAGTTCCTTTCCGGTCTCGCCGAACTCGAAACTCTGAAACGCCTCTCGGACTATTCTTGAAAGCATAAAATCCCTCCCGTACTCATTGAAATATCGAAAAGCATAACGGAGGTCATTACAGTTTGCGAAACTTGTTGTGTATTTGAGCGGATCCACTCTCATTTCAATGTCCTTAAAGACCACACCCTCTCTCTTTTTACTGTTTAATTCTTCCACTATGTCCCGAACTGCTTCAACGTTATCAGAGCTGATTCTGGAAAGAACTGGCGCCATTTTTAGCTTGAAATCCGAAGCTATTTCCTCTTTCGTTTCTATATCCAACGCCTCGTTCGTTTCACTTTTTCTTATGTCGAAAAGAAAAAACTCCAAGTTCCTTATTCCATAAAGATCTGTTGGTACATACGGAGATTCTTCACCAACTGCCTCACAGCAGAGCATGTAGTCAGGGAACTCCTCAAAAAACTCCTGGTTGACAAGTTTTCTTGCCTTTTCCGTAGTGTATGGACACAAAATACCTCTTCTTGTTATTGCATAGATGTTCTCACCAGCTTTTATTACTCTCACATTGTAACCGTTCATTTTTTCCTCCACTGCGATTATTCTCTCTCCGAAGTGTCTCTTTAAGGCTGGATCCAGGGTTAAAATTCTCCTTATTTTGGGAAAACCTCTCACAACTTTCAATCCATCCACTGTTTTCAATACAACAGTTCCCTCCTCATACTGACCAAATTTTTTATCAAGTCTGTAAGCTTCAAAGATGTCTGAAAAAAATGGGTGTTTTACAAATGCCCTCCTTATTATGTTTCTTTCTTCAAGTCGAGATGCTGCTGAAGTTGAGAGATTCAGGGCATCCGCTATGAAATTCATGTCTGATAATACAGAAACTTTACAATATCCTTTTCCGTGATTATCCCTTCAAGTTTGCCGTCATCTACTATCAGCACAGCCCCATAATTCTTCTGAAGCATAGCATCAACAACATGTGATATCTTCACATCAGCTGGAAATGTGAGAGGTTCCTTGTAGAACAGCACCCTACTACTGGACAGAATNGACGAAACAGGCTTAATGATCGCCTCCTTTATATTGCCGGTCGTGAGCTTTTTGAATGCCTCACCCATACCAAAATATCTTAGAACCTCTCTTACAGTTATCATTCCTACCAGGACTCCGTCTTCAATGACCGGCAGTCTCCGAAGTTTTCTTTCGATCATCGTTCTCATAGCATCCTCAATTGTGTCTCTCGGTTTGAGAGTTACAATACTTTTTGTCATGTAATCACTTGCATAACCATCAATCCTTTTTTGTCTGCTGAGATATCTGAGAACGTCTCTTTCAGTAAATATCCCAACCACCCTATCCCGTCTGTCAACAACAGGACAGCCGCCCACTTTCTTCTCAAACATGAGTTCCACAGCNTCCTCAAACGATGCAGTATAGTCAATGGTTACCACTTCTCGTTCCATTATCTCCTCCAGCTCAGCATTAACTGCNGCAGCAAGATTGCCAGAATACCGCTCTCTAACAATNTCATACTTTTTACCGCCCCCGAAGAAATTTACAAGGTCTGTTGCTGATAGTATGCCCTCCAGCCTTTTTGTTCCAGCATCAGCAACAGGAATTCTTCGGAAATTTTTCTTAACCATGGATTTCAGAGCGTACATAACAGTTGAAGTCGGTGGGAATGTGTGAACATCCTTTGTTGCAACGTCCATAACTGTCCCTGGCTTTAAATTCTTCAAAATTTCACCTCACGGTATTGCCAATTATTTTTCAGTCTCCAGACAGTCTTCACACAAACGGAGGCCATTGAAATTTACCAGTGAATCCGAATACTTACCGCATTTTTCGCATATTCCTGCATACAGATCTTCTTCCACCTCTCGAGGAGTCTCAACCGAATAACCTACTGAATTCTCAGTGATAAGAGCTGTAAGCTCGCCAAGATCCAGAGAAACGCCAAGTATATCGTTATCTGTTATTATCCCCATGAGTTCACCTCTATCATTAACCACAGGTAACCTCCTGATTCCCTTTCTAATCATAATTCTTGCAGCCTCTCTCAAGCTTGTGTACGGGGTAATCGTAATGATCGGGTGAGTCATAATATCTTCTATCCTCACTTGGGAAGGAAGCTTGTTTCTTGCAACAATCTTGGCTATGAGATCCTTCTCAGTAACAATACCAATTGGTTTACCATTTTCAATCACAACAGCACTCCCAACCCCGTATTCTACCAATTTCTTTGCCAGAGTATGAACTGTATCTTCTTTTTTAATCGTACAGACCACCGATGTCATCACTTCCTTGACTGGTAAATCTGACCTCATTTAGACTCACCCTGCTTGATGATCGTCGGGGGTATTAAAAGCTTTTTTGATGCTGGGATAAATGAGAACTTCAGAGAACCTAAAATAAGCAGAGATCTCTTCAAAAAAGTTTTAATAATCGGAGAATAATTTTTGCCCATGCCCTACGAAGATCTGAGGGAATTCGTGGAAAGGCTGGAGGCTGAAAATGAACTCGCAAGGATTAAAGAAAAAGTCAGTCCAATTCTTGAAATGACTGAAATAGCAGATAGAGCCATTAAATCAGGTGGAAAAGCTCTTTTCTTCGAGAATCCATCTGGATACAATATCCCTGTACTTATGAATGCTTTTGGAACTGAGAAGAGAATGAAAATTGCTCTTGAAGTTGATAAATTTGAAGAAATAGGTGAAAGACTTGTTGAAATTGCACGTTTCCGTCCATCATCTTTTATGGATGCCGTTAAGAGTCTTGGTAAGTTGAAGGATGTGATATCTTTTATTCCGAAAAAAACTTCAAAAGCACCTTGCAAAGAGAGAGAAGCTGAGAGTCTCGAGAAGTTTCCCATACTCAAATGCTGGCCAGGAGACGCTGGCAGATTCATAACTCTTCCAGTGGTCATCACACGGGATCCTGAAACAGGTGAGCTCAATGCAGGAATGTACAGGATGCAGGTTTTTGATGGGAGAACGACAGGCATGCACTGGCAGATCCACAAACACGGGGCACTGCATCTGAGAAAACTCGCTGAGAAAAATGGAAACAAACTTGAAGTTGCAGTAGCAATAGGAGTTGAACCTGCACTACTCTACTCTGCTACCGCTCCGCTTCCTGAGGGGATTAGCGAGTTCATGTTTGCAGGTTTTATTCGAAAAAGAAGAATAAAAGTTGTAGACTGCGAAACTGTTGACCTGCAGGTACCTGCTACAGCAGAGATAGTTCTTGAGGGATACGTGAAGCCAGATGAACTTAGAATTGAGGGACCATTTGGTGATCACACGGGTTACTACACCCCACCTGAACCCTATCCTGTCTTTCACATCACACACATAACACACCGTGAAGATCCGATCTATCATGCAACAGTTGTAGGGAAACCCCCTATGGAAGATGCATGGCTTGGTAAAGCCACAGAAAGAGTTTTTCTACCATTAATTAAGATGATTCTCCCTGAAATCGTGGACATGAACATTCCCGCCGAAGCAGCTTTCCACAATCTTGCAATAGTTTCTATAAAAAAAGCATACCCAGGACATGCTAAAAAGGTCATGTATGGCATCTGGGGACTTGGAATTTTATCTCTAACAAAAATTGTTGTTGTCGTCGACGACGATGTAAACGTCCATAATTTATCCGAGGTTCTGTGGGCTGTAACAAGCAGATTCGACCCAGCAAGGGATCTTGTAATACTTCCCCCATCACCAACTGATGCTCTTGATCATTCCGCTTACATACCCAACTTGGCTGGAAAACTGGGTATAGATGCCACCAGAAAATGGAAGGAGGAAGGATACGAGAGAGAGTGGCCAGAAGAGGTAAAGATGAGTGAGGAAGTGAGGAGGAAGGTTGACGTGCTATGGAAAAGTCTGGGCAGCAAAATTCTGAGGTGAATTTCTTGCAAAACAACTCAGTAAAGACTTTTGAAGAACTTGCAATGAAGTTATTTTCCGTTCCAAGAACAGAAGTATCATTCGCTCTGTCAATTTTTCCAACACTTATCATTTCATTTTTTTATCAAAAAACTTTAATCTTCTGGATTTCGATTACACTCGCATCGTTTTTGGCAATCAAACTGCTGAAACTTAAATTTAATCTTAANAGAGTTTTCTTCCTTTCTTTTCTCATAACGATGTTGACTGTGGCATCAGATGTTATTTTTGGCAATCCAGCTGGTTCTTTCTTTCTTTTCCTCTCAGTTTTATACTTCTGTTCAGAGTCAAATTTACCTGCAAGTTCTCTCTATTCGATGGCAATCTTTTTGATGTTCTCTCCTACTCCACAAACAATCACAGCCTGTCTGGTTTCCACTTTAATTTTTGCGATATACTTAAAGCTGATGGACAGAAATGTCGGAATTTTTAACATAAAGAGATTTGTCAAATCTTTTGTCCTTTTCTGGTTAACGTCTTCGCCAGTATATATTGAAAACGCATTGCTCAGCGTTTCTGAACGAAAAAAAGGAAAGGTAAGATGTCTCAGAATTGGAGACGCTAAACTCGTTTCTTCTGACTTTCACCCAGGTCCATTCAGAAATGTTGGTGGTGCCACACTTATTGAGGAAATTCGAAAGAGAGGTGCAGTTTATCTCCACTCTCCTGCCACTCATACGAGTAATCCCGCGTCAAGGGGNGACGTTCAGAAGATACTATCATCCATTGACTGTGAATCCCAAACACTATTTCCTATGAAACCATTCAGAGTTGAAAGTGATAATTTTGAAGTTGTATGCTTNCCGTTTGACAAGCTAAGGGTATATCTGGTAGGTGGTAAGGAAAGAATTGACGACTTTACAATTGAGTCTGGAGAAGTGGACTTTATTGTTGACTGTCATAACGCCCACTCAAAGAGTGATTTTGATATGAGTAAGAATGATATAGAGGAGATCAAAAAACTGATTGAAAAGAGCAGAAAGGTGAATTGTACACCTACAAAATTCAAATACGGATTTTTAAGAGAAGAATTTTCTAGTGATAGCATCTGTACAGGTATTGACGTGCTACTCCTGGACTATTGCGAGGAGAAATATGCGCTGATTGTTTTTGATTCTAACAATGTGAATCTGAAGTTCAGAAAATTTGTGGAAAAGAGACTCCGGGAACATGGCTACATACCCATCGTTGCATCAACGGACAACCATGAAAAGACTGGAATCAGAGTCAAATTCAGTTACAAAGCAGCAGGGGATGATGAGAGAGATTGGGAAGCATTTGAAAACGTAATAAAGAAAATAGAGAGTATTAAACTTGCTGAGGCAGAATGCAGTTACGGAGAGAGAGAAGTTGAGATAAACGTGATGGGTGAGACTTTCTTCAGGGATTCCGAAGCTGCTGCGAGAAAATATTCAGGACTTTATATCACAATTTTTTTATTCTCCCTGGCGCTCAGCTTCCTTGCCACCGGACTTATGGTGTGGGCTTTAAAGGGATGAGATATGCAGAACTCTGCGACAGAATTTCAAATCACCTGAAAAAGGTGATAAACCCNGAGTGGGACATCAAAATAGGTAGGAGGTGATTTCGATGGAAGTGGAAGAATTGAAAGAACTTATCAGTGAAGAATTCGAAGTCATAAATGCAAACGAGACTGTATCAAAAATATTCCCGATGCTTGAAAAACTGGACAGGGATAGGGCTAATGCAATTCTGGTTGAGGATGAGGGCAAAATTGTTGGTGTAGTCAGAGAGAAAGACCTCATAAGGGGTAGTGTCTTACAAAATCCCCATGAAACCAAAATTAAATCATTTCTGGTCAGAACCGGAATAATTCCATTATCTGATCTCTCACCTGTTAAAGTTGCAAAGAGGTTTGTTGAGGATTCAACTCCATTTGTTCTTGTAAGACTTGAGAGAGATAAAATTGGTGTGATTTACATAAACGACTTTTTAATGAAAATAAAGAGTGAACTCTCGGGTGTGAAGGTTCGGGAGGTTATGAACCCTGAAGTTATCACTGTAAGACGATTTGATACGGCTGCCAAGGCTCTTTCAGTGATGAGGAGTCATGGAATTGACAGAGTGGTTGTAATTGATGAGAAAAACAGAGTTGTTGGGATACTTACAGGTAAAGACATCATAGACAGGGTTATCTCTCCCAGAAAAAGAGCAAGACTTGGTGATGGGAGCGGTGAAAAGGAGAAAACCCTCTCAATAATGGTGGAAAGCATAATGAGCGCTCCAGTGATAACTGCAGAGAGAAACAATCCAATTTCAGAGATAATTGAAATGATGGTCGAAAACAGAATCTCGAGCATTGTGATAACGAGGGATGGCCTGCCGGAGGGTATAGTCATTAAAAAGGACATCCTNGAATACTACACGAAGAAAATGGAAAAGAGAGGATTCGGAGTTCAGATTATAACCACGGATATCCAAATAGATGAGTTCGACAGAGAAGCGATTATGGATGACATTGAAAGATTTATGAGAAAGTTCTCTGACTTTCTGCGTGAGAGTTACATCTTTGTTTACATTAAAAGACACAAAGAGACTTTTCGTGGATTACCGCTCATTCANGTTCGACTCAAACTGTCCAGTGAGAGAGGCAATTTCATGGTCAGTGGTGAGAGTTGGGGTGTGGAATACGCTCTTCACGTAGCCCTCAAAAAGCTGGAAAGAGAGGTACTAAAAGANAAAGAACTGCTCCAGGATCGAAAAATGGNAAAAAGGTTCTATGAAGAAGTTCTGGAAAGCTAAATTTTTACTTTAATCTTTCCTCAATCTTTTCTTAACACTTAAGGCGTGATACTTCAAGCCTTCAGCCTCTGCAATCCTGATGATAGCATCTCCAATTCTTTTCATTGTATCCATCGTCAAAATCTGGAACGTGAAGTGTTTCATAAAACTCTCCACACTCAAACCGCCATAAGATCTGGCAAATCCTGATGTTGGGAGAACATGATTTGTTCCTGAAGCATAATCACCAGCAGCAACTGGTGAAGAATTCCCAACAAACACACTTCCTGCGTTTTTTACCCTGTCAAGATACTCTTCTGCATTTTTGAAGTTCAGGACAAGATGCTCCGGAGCGAAGCTATTAGCAATCTGTATTGCTTCATCAATATCTGGAGTAACAAAAACACCGAAATTCTCAAACTCTCCAGCACTTTCTACAATTCCTCGAACTTGCTTGGCAAAAAACTCACTCGTTGTCAGAACTGCTGCTATTGCAAGGGGATCATGCTCAAGCTGTGCAAGACAGTCATACGCAACAAACTCTGGATCTGCAGATTCGTCAGCTATCACAATTACCTCTGATGGTCCAGCAGGCATATCAATGGCAACATCTTTTACAACGAGGAGTTTTGCTGCTGTTACGTAGATATTGCCTGGTCCTACAATTTTATCCACCTTGCTAACACTTTCAGTTCCATAGGCCATCGCTGCAATAGCTTGCGCTCCACCCACTACGTACACTTCATCGAAGCCTGCAATATCAAGTGCAACAAGTGTAAGTGGGTTGACCCTCCCATTCTCTGATGGAGGTGTGCACGCAACGAGCTTATCAACTCCAGCAATTTTCGCTGGAATTCCTATCATCAGGGCTGTGGATGGATAGCTCGCCCTGCCTCCTGGTATGTAAGCTCCAACTCTCTCAATTGGAACGTATTTTTTACCGAGTACACAGTCTCCAAAGTCAATTCTGATCTCTCTTTCAACAGACGTGATTGCATGAAACCTCTCTATGTTTTCTTTTGCCACTTCAAGCGCATCAATAGTATCATCATCAATGGTATCATAGGCTGCATCAATNTCTTCTTTCTCGACCTGTATTCTGNCGAGTGTAATGCCGTCAAACCTTTCCGTAAGTTTGCGAATGGCTGAATCACCTTCTAATCTAACCTTTTCCACAATCGGCTTTACCTTTTCAATGTAACCATCAATTTGAATGATTTTGCGAAGTTTGAAAATCTCATGCATGCTTTCACAAATGGATGAAGGTTAAAAAGATTGCCCAGCTTCTTCACAAAATACCAAAGAATTATATTACTGTCCTCTACCTCAACATTCGATGGACGTTTCCGTCTCCTTAATACTCTCAATTGTTCTTGTCCTGATGCTCATGAGGAAAATCGATATTGGGATAGCACTCTTCATAGGCGCAACTGTGCTCAGTATTCTCGCTTTTGGTTTTCAGGGTTTTTATGTGCTTTTTGAAAGTTTAGTTTCAGCTGAGACGATAAGAATTGTAACAATAGTTGTGCTCGCATTCACTCTTGGATACACAATGGAATACTTCGGCATGCTTAAACAACTTGCTGACTCACTTGCAGATACTCTTGGTGGGTACAGCTTTATTTTCATCCCCCTGCTGGTTGGTCTGCTTCCAATGCCTGGAGGGGCTTTAATATCCGCTGTAATGCTGTCTCCTTTTATTAAAAAGTTCGCTCTAAGTTCAGAAAAAGCGACAGCACTAAACTACTGGTATAGGCACATCTGGGTCACAGTATGGCCACTCTTTCCAACGGTAATAATTGGAGCAGCAGTCCTGAGAATCAACTTTTCAGATTTTGTTCACTCCACAGCACCCCTGGCTGTAATCTCCTTCCTGTCCGGACTTACCTTTGCTGCAAGAGTTGGTGGTGGTGGCAGATTTGACATTATGGAGATTATTAAATCTCTCAAGTTTTTTTACCCTGTTTTACTTGTAGCGATGCTGACACTGATTCTGAAAATCGATCTAATGTTAACCCTCGCATCTGCAGTACTTCTCCTCTTCTTGCAAAATANAGGTGGACTGGATGATGCAAAAAAGATATTCAGCAGAACCATCGACCATAGNATCATCATCCTTGTATTTGCAGTGATGTGCTACAAAGGTGTCATAGAATCGAGTGGAGCGGCAGAATCACTGTTCTTTAATCTTGAAAGATATCGAATTCCTGAACCCGTGGCTGCCTTCATTTTAACTTTCATCGTAGGTTTTGCAACCGGAATTGAGCTCAGCTACAGTTCCATAGCTCTTCCACTGCTGATAGGGTTCACAGGTAGCGGTTCACTCATACATCCTGAGAACATAATGCTGGTGATGTGCGCCGGATTCGCGGGAGTTATCCTCTCGCCCATGCACCTCTGCCATATCCTTACGGCTGAGTACTTCGGTGCAGAGATACAGAAAAGCTACAAACTCATTATACCTTCCGCTTTAATTCTTGTCTCCTCTACAATAGTCCTTTATCTCCTACTATTGCCCCTATGAACAGCCTTAACTCTATGATCAGTATTCTAAAAAGATATAAACTCCCCAACCCGTATTCCCACATGGATCCCTCCTATCCCATTGAAGTTCTGAAGAAGTATGTTAAAGATGAGAAACTGATCAAACACTGCATAGCTACTGCAGCAATTATGAGAGAACTTGCCAGAAAACTTGGAGAGGATGAGGATCTCTGGTGGAAGATTGGAGTACTTCACGACATTGACTACGAGATTGTCCAAGGTAACATGAATCTGCATGGAGAAAAGGGTGCAGAGATACTCACAAAGGAGGGATTTGAAGAGACAGTGGTCGAAGTTGTCAGAAGACATAACCATGTGCGCTATGGTGATTACACCCATGCGGTTGAAATTGCGCTGCAGGCTGCTGACAGCGTTTCAGGACTTGTAATCGCTTGCGCTCTTGTAAAGAAGGGNAAGATAACCGAGGTAACTCCCAAAACTGTTAAGAAAAAGTTCAAGGAAAAGAGTTTTGCCGCAGGTTGTGACAGAGATAGGATTAAAATGGCCGAAAAACTAAACATTTCACTCGAAGAATTTTACGAAATAGCTATCAAAGGACTTACAAGCGTGAAGGACGAACTGAACCTGTCGTAACTCGTGATGATTAACTGGAACTGAAGAANTAGCCTAACTCCATCATTCTTAGCAATCTTTCAGAGATTACAATGTACCTGTAATCACTTGCAACCTCGTAAAAGTCTTCTTCTTTAAGATTGAGCCAATCAAAGTTTTCAAACGCTCTTTTGGGTACAACCCTGAACACTCTGCTTTTTGATTTAACCCGTAAGGTGTAGTTTTTCAACTCTTTTCTCAACCTCCATCTCGCCACAACTGGAGGCTGGATTTCCATTACAGCCCTCTCGACATCGACACCATCAAACGTCACCCTCAGAACTATCTCTGCAATGTGATTTATTCTGTCAGGAACTCCTGTAATGTCTCCCTTTAGAACGATCTTCCTCCTTTTTACATAAAATCCTGACTTTTTCAGTTCTTCACCTATTTTCGAGGTTAAACCCGACTTATTACCGGTTTTATCCACAATCCCACCTATAATGTAGCAATCCGCCTTTTCACCCTGAAAGATGTCCTCTGCACCAGGATCAAGCAAAATGATGTCTTCGACACGTCTTTCATTAAGAAAGTCCTCCGTTGAGGAGTGATAAATACCAAAACACTTTTCAGGATCTATATTTCCAGTTATTACAAACTGTTCATCCCACATATACTTTCTTACAACTCCAAGGGTCTGTCTTAACTGGATAACGAGCTTCTTCTTTTCTTTCTCAGAATGTCTATCCCAGAACCGGCAATCAACCAGAATATAAGGAAATCTACGATTCTTCAGTAGATCTTCTTTTGTGAACAGAGTACTGTCGCAATCACCGATGTAAGCCTGAGGTTGCATCTCCACAAATTTGCCAGAAAGAGTTATGGAAAATGGCAATGGTTTAACAGCTCTGCACACATTTGCTCTGCCATTTGCAACGTAAACTGCCATCAGCGTTAGAGGATCCGGAGATGTCAGGATTTTCCTGATTTTAGTTCCAACTCTCTCTACACCCTCTTCCCTCAATTTCTCAATGAAAACATCTCTCAACTTAGTGAATGTCACGATACTCGACCGTGGGAAAGCTTTAACTATTTAACCCTCCGTGGGAAGTTCATGGGTAAACCGATGGATATACTCAGAGTCGTAAATCTTGGGGTTGAGATAAACGGAAAGAGAGTTCTTAAGAACGTTAATCTCTATATAAAAGAGGGGGAAACCTTTACCCTGTTTGGCCCGAATGGCAGCGGGAAAACAACCCTGATAAATACCATCATAGGAAACCCAATCTACAGAGTTGTTAGCGGAAGAATCCTCTTTAGAAAGAAAGATATCGTCAATCTACCAACAAACGAAAGAGTGAAATTGGGAATAGGAATTTCATTTCAGAATCCACCAAAAATCAATGGAGTGAAGTTAATTGATGTTTTGAGATACTGTGCAAAAATTGGTGGCTATGAAGAAGAGGATATATTTAAACTTGCTGAATTCATGAAAATGGAAGATTTGCTTTACAGAGANGTCAATGCGGGTTTTTCTGGCGGAGAAATAAAACGTTCTGAATTGCTTCAGCTTCTTCTTCTGAATCCTGATTTTGTTATGCTTGACGAACCGGATAGTGGTGTTGATCTTGAAAACGTGGCACTGATAGGGAAAGCAATTAGCAAGCTTCTTGAAAGAGATAAACCAGAAGATGAGAGGGGAAAATCAGGAATTTTAATAACTCATCAGGGACATATTCTTGATTACGTGGATGCAGATTATGGAGCTATTCTCTACGATGGTAGAATAGCCTGTATAGGAGATCCCAAGGATATCTTAAAAGAAATAAGAGAGTACGGTTACGAGGGCTGTCTGGAAAAGTGTCTCAGAAACTGGAGCAATATGGAGTAGTATAGAGTGAGGAGATATCATGAAAGGAAAGGAGAAACTTGAAGAAATCTCAGATAGTGTAATTGAAGATCTTGACAGGTTAAAAAGTGTTGGAATCGAACTCGACAGAACTAAAAGATCAGGAACCTTCCTGCAGGAGGATCAAGAGGTTAAAACAGTTTCGTCATTTTTTGAGGGTGTCGAGGTCCTCAGCATAAGAGATGCCCTACAGAAATATGACTGGTTACAAGATTACTTCTGGAGAGCAATCGACAGGAAACAGGACCAATTCACAATGGAAGTTGATTCAGAGGATTTCAATGGATATTTCATCAGATCACTTCCTGGAGCGAAGGTGGAAATACCTGTAGAGGCATGCCTGTATCTGAAAAAAGGAGGAAAGCAAAAGGTCCACAATGTAATCATAGCAGAAAGTAATTCAGAACTCAACATAATATCTGGATGTACATCGCATCCAAGAGTAGCAGGAATGCATCTCGGCATCTCTGAATTTTATGTAAAGAGAAATGCAAAACTGACTTTTACAATGATTCACAGCTGGCATCACAGGATTGAGGTTAGACCCCGAAGTGNTGCAATAGTTGAGGATGGTGGTACGTTTATCAGCAACTACGTTCTCCTGAATCCCGTCAAACTTGTTCAGATGTATCCNACCGCTTATATAAGTGGTAAAGATGCAAAAGCTGTTTTCAGCAGTGTCATTGTGGCCATGGAAGACAGCATAATTGATGCAGGTGCAAGAGCGGTGTTGAGAGGTGAAAGAAGTAGTGCTGAGATAATATCCAGAACTGTTAGTAANGGCGGCAAAATCATAGCAAGAGGACATCTTGTAGGTGAGGTAGAGGGAGTTAGAGGCCATCTCGAGTGTAGAGGTTTGATGCTTTCTGAAAAAGGTATTATACATGCAATTCCCGAACTCGAAGCGAGATATCCAAATGTCGAACTGAGTCATGAAGCAGCGATAGGAAAAATTGCTGAAGAGGAGATTTTTTATCTGATGTCGAGAGGACTTTCACGTGACGAGGCAACTTCAGCGATAGTTAGAGGATTTCTTGAGCTTGATATCAGAGGACTTCCAGAGGTTCTTAAAAAGGCTGTTGATGCTGCCCTGAAAAGTATTGAAAGTGAGCTTTTGTGAGTGATCGACCCGGTTTTTTCTCTGCATTTATCCACCAATGGAGCTGAAAGCAGGTTCATTCCTGAGTGCAGATCGGCCTTGATAAAACTTTTATATTTCCCATATTCTGTTTAAAGGTGGAGCAGAGGAGTATAACAGTCAGTCTGAGCAGAGAACTAACACTTTTTGATATAACAATGATTGGTATCGCCGGAATGATAGGTGCCGGTATCTTTGCCCTTACAGGGATTGCTACCGGCATCGCCGGTCCTGCAATATTGATCGCATTTCTCCTAAATGGCATTATCGCAACATTTACTGGGCTCGCATATGCAGAACTTGGTTCTGCAATTCCAGAGGCAGGAGGCAGTTATTTATGGGTCAAGGAGGCTCTGGGAGACCATTTTGGGTTTCTTGCAGGATGGTGCGATTGGGCGGCTCACACAATAGCTTGCGCATTATACGCTGTAACATTTGGTGCCTTTTTTTCTGAACTTGTGGTAAGATTTTTTGAATTTACTTTCATATCACAGGAGCTTCTTGCGAGGATTTCTGCATTCGCCGTGGTGACATTCCTGACCTACCTAAACTACCTTGGCGCAAAGGAGAGTGGAAGAGTTGGAGGTTTTGTAACGGTCTTTAAAGTGACAATTCTCGTGATTTTTGCAGCCTTTGGAATTTACAAGACTCTTGTTAAACCCGACTGGATCGAAGCTTTCACAACTCCTTCCTTTATGCCCAACGGTATTGCGGGAATTCTGGCTGCAATGGGCCTAACATTNATAGCATTTGAAGGATATGAGATAATAGTTCAGAGCGGAGAAGAGGTAAAAAAGCCGGAGAAAAATATACCGAAGGCCATANTCTTATCTCTGTGGGTTGCAGTTGCCATTTACATAATGATAGCTTTCGCTTTGATCGGTTCGATACAGGCAGACGTTCCAAGCTGGATGTATCTCGGACACCTCGCTGAATTCAGTCTGATAAGAGTTGCTGATCAGATTATGCCACTTGGAGCTGTTCTGATAATTGCTGGTGGACTTGTGTCAACCATTAGCGCCATGAATGCCACAATTTATTCCTCATCCAGAGTGGCTTTTGCACTTGGGAGAATAGGCTACCTTCCGAGACACCTTTCGATGATAAATACACGAACTCGAACTCCGCATCTTTCCATCTTTTTCAGCTACCTCATAATCTCTGTGATGACTCTTGCACCCATTGAGGCTGTGGCTTCTGCTGCTGATGTGATGTTTCTGATTCTTTTTATTCTCGTGAACTTCGTTCTTATAGTTCTGAGACTGAGAAGGCCCGACCTCAAAAGGTCATTTAAAGTTCCTTTTGTACCTTACTTACCACTCGCAGCAATAGTCAGTCAGATTGTAATCGGGTATTTCCTCATCTCCGAACTCGAACATGGTGGATTTGTAATAGCCGTGACATTGATGTGGATCTTCTTCGGATCACTTGTTTACTATGCATACTCGGAAAAGGAGAGGAGTCACAGGATAGAGGAAACCACACGGACTGTTTATGAGGAGGAACCGCTTGAAAAAGCTGCCTTCAAAATACTCGTACCCGTTGCAAATCCTCTATTCGGTGAAAAACTCATTAGATTTGCCGAAATAATAGCTCGCGAAAGGAGCGGAGAAGTTATAGTACTGAGTGTTGTAAAGGTTCCTCCTCAAACTCCCCCCTCTTCAGCGTCAGGATATGTGGGCGAGGCAAAGGAGTTTGTCACCGACTTAATGCAGAAAATCAGCGTACCTGCAGGTGGAATGATAAAAGTAGGACACAGAGTTTCAGATGCGATACTGAATGCGGTGGAGGAAATTAAACCCGATCTTGTAATTCTTGGCTGGCGAGGTCGAACATTCAGAAAAGATTACGTACTTGGCAGCACAATAGACCCTGTACTACTCAAGGCTCCATGCGACGTGGTGGTAGTTCGATTCGAAAAAGATAAAGAATGGAAGAAATTCGAAAGGATTCTGATTCCCACTGCAGGTGGCCCCCATGCCTTACTGGCTGCTGAAATAGCAAGAGATGTCGCAAAACAGGAGAATGGAATAGTCGAGCTTCTGTACGTTGGAAAGAATGAAGATGAGAGAAAACGAGCAGACAAGATTTTTGAGGAGGCTTCAAAAATTCTGGAAGATGTTGATGTGAAATTTAAATTCACAGTTTCACGAAAAGCCCTTAAAATAATTGTAGAAGAAGCTCAGAACCACGATCTCACACTTATTGGAGCTACAGCAGAACCATTTTTGAAGAACTTTCTCATGGGTGTTTTTCCTGAAAAGGTCGTTCAGAGAACAAGCAGAACAGTTGCAGTGACAAGAAAATGGGTAAAACTTGTTGAAGTTTTGAGAAAGACCTGAGTTAAACAGTACTCGGTAAGATTTTTAAATTCGTAGTGAAAGTGCACCCATGGAGCGACCAAGAGGAATAACCATACTTTCAATCGCCTGTAT
>MTNC01000007.1 GCA_002010285.1 Archaeoglobus sp. JdFR-41
ACTTGCTCTTTTTGAGGCACATCCAAGATTAGGTGTTTTTGATCCAAAATCGCGTAAATTATATACAAAGATACAGCCATAACAACTGTTGAATACGTTACNATTCTGCTGTATCTGTATTCAATCATATCTACTGCAGTAAAAATTATCGAAGTAAAAAATATAGNAATAATAACTATTCCTGCCCANATAAATATTTTTGGAGAAATTTTCTCGGAGTTTTCTCCTTTTTGCATGCACATCATGCTACTATCACTTAATACCACACCGCGGCAGCTGCACTAACGGTGGACACACAATTAAAGTGGCAATAGCCGCTCCAGCACCAATTGCAGACGTTACAGCACCAACTGTATCACCTTGACCTACACTCCACGCAAGACCGAATGTGGATGCTGTCCAGCCTAATTTAAGCTCCTGAACAGTCAGTGGTATCATTGCTGTACCAACCAGCGCGAACACTCCAAGAAGGGCAAGAGCCTTAACAGCTCTCTCTTCGCAAACATGCACATCATTTTTTTTCACCCGATATACCAGACAACAAACGTTATATAAATTTTTTCTCTGTCCAAAAAGTTCAGACTTTTCTAAGATTTCTGGACTTGTACAGGAATTATGGAAAAGTGTAGAAATTCTGGACCAAGTTCTTAATTTGTTTGAAATAAAAATCTGAAGGTTAAAATTTTGTCTCTCAAACCCTGGTAGTGTGGTATCCCGAAATAATTTCACTCCTCAAACAACCACCTCCCATAATCAAACTCTCTCAGCAGGCAGCTTCTTCAGAAATGTCTCGTAGGGAGTCTCCAGCTCATCAAAATTAAGGTTCATATGCGGCTTAACGTAATTGTAAGTAAACGAACTCCTCTACGGAATCAAACAGATGGAGTTTCTGCTCCATCAAACCAAAGTACCTCTCTATCTTTCCATTGGTTTGTGGATGGTTTATTCTGGCAAGAATATGTTTAACCCCATTCTTAGCGAGAAATTCCTTAAATCTGTGCTTAGCCTTTTCTTTTCCTTTAGCTGCAACGAACTGAGTTCCATGATCTGTCAGTATTTCATCTGGTATTCCATATTCAGCAAATCCCATCTTTAGAACTTTAATCGTGTTTTCTGTTGTTGCGGAATCGAAAACACCGTAGCAGGTTATGAAGCGGGAGGCATAATCCATGAAAGCTATTATCCATTCATCTCCAAGCCTTTTCCAGTCTCCCTGCCATAGGGACATAGAATGGGTTTTTCGTAGCGAACCCACTTCCTACGCTTCCCGGTTGTTTAAGCTCAGGTATTTGACCNGCCTNTTCGNANTTCTTCAGCAGGTAGATTCTTCTTGGCGTTACTGTCATCACAGCAGCTATTTCTCTTACTGGGGTTCCCTTATTGAGTTGTCTGATTATCCATCTGATCTTCTCGTTCGTTAGTTTTCTCACATGAGGTAGTGCTGGGTAGTGAAATAATTTAGGGGATAAAACACTTAAACCCTGGTAGAGTGGGCTTTATAAAATTCAAACAGATCTTTTCCAAATTTTATCGCCTTTTTCGATTCAGATACCAGAATTCTGGATGTATCAAATTCTCCAGTCATCAGAGGGAAGGTTATTCCAATGAAAGAGTCTGTGACTATAAAAGCCAGTTNTGGATCAAAATTTATTCTGTAAATTTTAATATGATTATTTTTAATATTGAATTGCTTCGNGTTTCGGAGAATAAACTCAAATCTAACATCGTCTGCGATTTCGAAAAGTACTGTGATATGATCTTCAAATGGCGAAGGAATTACTCCAAAAACGTTTTCAGTGTGTTTAAAATATCTTATACATCTTCTGCTCGGCTTTAGCATGTCAGAATATGAGATTGCAGCCATTTGAAAATCCCCGATTTCATGGAGGCGGAGAAGAAAATCTTCTGGAAAACNAATTCGGTGAANTGGGAAGGTTGAGTACATGTTCACCAATGTCTGGAGACACTCAGAAAACTTTCTGGCCATATTCAACAGCGTCCAGCCTTTTACAGAGATTACATATACTCTGCCATCCTTTTCTACGAATCCAGCTTTGTAAAGAGAGCGTAGTGTTGCATAAACTGTAGATCTGGGGTAATCCAATCTTTCGAGGTCCAATTGTCCTTCTGATATAAGTTCAAGAAGTTCTAATGCTCTTCTGTTCGATACGAATTTTAAAAATTTGATCTATGCTCGCAGAGAGCATAAAAACATCTAATTGTTTGCTTATTTAATTTTTTCTCTTTATTTTAGTCTAAAAATTTTAGACTTTTCCAGAAATTTTGTACTTTTCTGGCATAATTGGATTTTTCCAGAATAATTAGACTTTTCAAAAATCAAAAAATTTAAATAAAAGTTGTGTTAGTCGCGACATGGACATTCTAATCAACCCGGACAGGTTCTTTGAGAGAAGGAAAGAAAAAGAGATCCATCTTCTAAAGCCGGCGATGATTCTCGTGTTACTTGCAATTCTGCTTGGAATGTACCAGTATGAGTTTACAGTGAAACTCTCTCAAAGTTTACCCAGCCAGCTATCGAAGTTCTTTATGATTGGTGCAATTGTTTCCATTGCAGGGACGGTGCTCGGGATTTTTGCTGTATGGGTAATTGTGGCAGCAATNCTGCATGGTGTATCAGCCCTTTTTGAAGGTAGAGGATCTTTTAGAAGAACCTTTGAATTCTCGGGTTATGGTTTTCTACCATCCCTTGTAGGTTCAATGATCACAGTACCAGCCAGCCTTTATTACATTAAAAGGGCCAATCCACTTGAAGTTGATGTAGAACTGCTTTCAAGTGACCCGTGGGTGATTAAGGAGGCCATCAAATCCATAATCCCAGCAGAATGGATCACTGCAAGTACAGTAATAAACCTGGCAGTGGTTGCTTGGAGTATGGTACTGTGGACCTTTGCTGTAAAAAATGCAAGAAACGTCCGTCTGAGAAACGCTGTTATCTGCGCTACTGTTCCAACAACCATACTTGCAGCTTACCAGTTTTACACTCTATTACAACTTTACTGAGCTCCCCTCGATCTCTGAACAAATAAAAAGAGGGAAAAGTATTAAAGTGTGGAATACACTTACTTACATGGTAATCGGCGTCACAATGATTAATGTGGCTCCGGGAAAAGAGAAGGAAGTCTATCTTAGAGCAAAGGAAATGAAGTACGTGAGAGAACTTTATCACGTTTTCGGAGAGTTTGACTTTGTAGCAATTATCGAAGCACCCAATCTATCAGACCTGAATAAAACCGTCGATGAAATTAGGAGTATTGAGGGTGTTACAAAGACCCAGACGGTTGTTGGAGCTGAGATATGAAGGAGACACAGAAGAATTACTATTCCACTGAAGATAAAAGGCAGAAGCACAGAGAGATCAGCGTTGCAGAGTTCTTCGAGAAGAACAAACACATTCTTGGTTACTCCAATCCATCAAAAGCGCTCATCACCGTTGTAAAGGAAGCCATCGACAACGCTCTGGATGCGTGTGAAGAAGCAGGAATTCTCCCGGACATAATGGTGAAGATTTCCAGAGTTGACGGAGCTTTCAAAATCGTCGTGGAGGATAACGGTCCTGGAATTGAGAGAAAACACATTCCGAGAGTATTCGGAAAACTGCTGTATGGTTCGAGATTTCATGAAATCCGCCAGAGCAGAGGTCAGCAGGGAATTGGAATATCGGCAGCAGTTCTCTATGCTCAACTAACCACAGGAAAGCCAGCAGTAATTATCTCAAAAACCCGGGAAGCTGAAAAAGCAAGTAAATTTGTGATTTACATTAATACAAAGAGAAACGAACCCGAGATAGTCGAGGAGAGAGAGGAAGACTGGTATTTACCACATGGAACGAGAATTGAACTCGAAATTGCTGGAAGTTATGTAAAAGAGAGGAAGCAAAGTGTTCTTGAATATCTCAAGGAAACGTCGGTTGTAAATCCCCATGCCAAAATAACCTTTATCGATCCGGATGGAGAAATATTTGAATTCCCCAGAGTTAGTGAGGAAATACCCGAAATTCCCAGGTCTATACTCCCTCATCCACACGGAATAGAACTTGGTACTCTTATGGCAATGCTAAAATCGACGAAGTCAACAACTCTCAAAAACTTTCTTAAAAATGAGTTTGTTAGAGTGGGGGATAAGATAGCAGAGGATGTCCTTTTNAGAGCAGGATTTAGTGGAGAAGAAGATCCAAGACGACTTGGAAGAGAAGAAGCAGCTAAACTTCTTGAAGCTTTCAGATCCACCGATTTTCTACCTCCACCCACAGATTGTCTTTCTCCAATTGGTGACAGAATGATTGTAAAGAGTTTGATGACAGAGTACTCACCGGAATTTGTTTATGCAGTTACCAGGAAACCAAAGGTATATTCAGGACATCCATTTCTTGTGGAGGTTGGCATCGCTTACGGAGGTGAACTTAAGAGCGACGATAAAATTATTCTCCTCAGATATGCCAACAAGATACCTCTCCTGTATCAACAGGGTGGTTGTGCACTGACAAAAGCTGTAGAAANTGTAAACTGGAAAAATTACGGATTGAATCAGTCAAAAGATGAATTACCTTCTGGTCCCGCAGTCATTCTTATTCATCTTGCATCCACGAATATACCCTATACTTCCGAGTCCAAAGAAGCGATTGCTGCGATTCCCGAAATAGTTGATGAAGCCAGACTGGCCCTGCAGGAAGCAGGAAGAAAAATGAAAGAGTATATAGAAAGAAAGGGTAGAGCGCAGAAAAAGAAGAAAAAAGAGGAAATTCTGAACAAAATCTTACCTTTACTTGCCTCAAAAGTTTGTGAGGTGCTTGAAAAAGACCCACTCGAAGTTGATAAAATTGTGGCAAGAATTATGGGTTATGTGTACCTCGAAAGGATCGTGAGTGAGACAAATGGTGTGAAGGAAGTGACACTGTTGATATCCAACTTCAGCAGAGCGATGAGAGAGTTNAGAGTTTACGAGATGTGCGAAGGGGAGGTTGAGGCAGAAGACGCAAAAATTTCGTCTTCAGCATACAAAACACTTTCATGGAGAATTTCAATCAAACCCGGTCAGGAAAAGATACTGAAATACAGAGTAAGAGGGAAAATACTGAATCAGAANCCGCTTATCGAGGGGGTTGAGCCAGAAATTGTTCTTGGTGCTGAAATTGCTGTTGTATGAATGTTATGATTAGCTGAATTCAGTGAGACAAATGTTTTTATTCTCGATAACTGAGGAGTGTGGAAATGCTTGAAGCAATATCTCTGACGAAAAAGTATGGTTCGTTTACAGCACTTGATAAACTGAGCTTTACCGTTAAAAAAGGCGAAATACTCGGTTTAATTGGTGAAAATGGTGCAGGAAAGTCCACAACGCTGAGAATACTTGCAGGTCTGATTAAACCAACTTACGGCGAGGTAAGATACTTTGGCAGGAAATTTGATAACAGCATAAAGCAAAAACTCGGTTATCTTCCAGAAGCTGACGCACTTTACGACTCAATGATGCCCACCGAGTATCTCAGCTTTTTTGCTGAGATCTACAACCAGAAAAATGTCGACAGGAAAATCGACAACCTTCTGAAAATGCTTGACATACCTGAAAAACCTATTTCAGAACTCTCAAAAGGTAACAAACGTAAACTCTCCATTGCAAGAACTTTGATTCACGATCCTGAAATTCTGATCTACGATGAACCAACAGGTGGTCTTGATCCAGGTACGTCTCTCTTCATTGCTGATCTCATGAGAAAAATGGCTGAAATGGGGAAAATAACCGTATTCTCAGCTCACAACATGTACTACGTGGAGAGGATTGCTGATACAGTTATTGTTCTTAAAGAAGGCAGGTCTCTTTACTATGGGAGATTGAAGGATCTATTAAGCGAGAATATTGTTTACAGGGTCAGTTTTGTCCTCAACGATAGAAGAGAACTTGTTGAAGTTGAGAGTTCTTCAGAACTTAGTGAAATTGTGGAAGAAATCTACAAGTGTGGAGGAAAAGTTCTTGAAATAGAGAAAGAAGTACCGAGATTGGAGAACATATACTTCTCACTGATGAAATCCTCAGATGCCTGAGGACATTTACAACTTTTAATCAATGATTTGAATTTATGTTATTGATTTAAAACAAAAAATTTATAATCTGGATACAGAGATTCAAATTTGATGACTGCTATCAAGGTTCAGGATCTCACAGTCAAATACGGTGATAAAACAGCTGTGGACAGGGTAAGCTTTGAGGTGGAGGAGGGAGANGTATTTGGTTTTCTTGGTCCAAATGGTGCTGGAAAGACTTCTACAATTAAGGCCACACTCGGGCTTCTTGATTACACAGGTGTTGTAAAAATAATGGGTCTGAGTCCCGAATCTACGGAGGTTAAAAATCTTGTGGGGTATGTGCCTGAGAATAGTATGCTGATTGAGCATTTAACTCCCTTGGAATTTTTCGAGTTTACAGCATCTGTAAGAAGGCTCGATACCAGAGTTGCAAATGAAAGGCTTGAATCTCTCATCAGCGCTTTTGACATTGCTAAGTTCGTGAATCAACCCATAGCATCCCTTTCGGCGGGTACACGCCAAAAAGTAACGGTCATTGCTGCACTTCTCCACGAACCTCCNATTCTAATCCTCGATGAGCCATTCAATGGACTTGATGCGAAGTCAACAAGATTACTCAAAGAGATAATATCCAGACACGTGAAAAGGGGTGGGAGTGTTCTGTTCTCTACCCACATCCTCGAAATTGCGGAAAAGCTTTGCGACAGGTTTTCAGTTATCGACAAAGGAAGAATAATCGCAGAAGGAACAATAGAGGAGCTGAGAGAGCTCTCAGCGGGGGAGGATCTGGAAGACATCTTCCTGAGGCTGACGGGCCAGTATGGAGAGATCAAGGAGGTTCTGAATGGTCTCTCCTGACAATGTGCGTATTCCAGAGATAACTCTGGGAGATCTATGGAAAATTTCTGGAGTTCTTCATACAGAAATCGTTTTTAAGTCCATTTCTAAAATGATGGTTACCTCCGACACAGAAAGAATTGCTAAAAGACTTAAAATGTCAGTTAACACGAATAAATTTCTTCTTACACTCATCCTCGTTATTGCTGCTTCCTCCGGAGCCTACTATCACACAGTGATATCCTACTCAGCGGCGCTCGGAATGCTATTTTTTGTGATTGTATTTTTAAGCTTGAACTTTGTAATTTCCTTTCTTTCAGTAAAGTCAGAACTCCTGCTAACTTTACCTCTCTCAAAGCATGACGTATCAAAGATAAACATATTGACATTCCTCCGAATATTTGATTATCCTCTTATGGCATCCTCAATTATTTTTGCAGTAGTTGCTTATTTCCACACTCCACTTTCAGTACCCATTTCAATTGCAGTTTTTACCGCAACATCGGTTCTCGCACTCGCCACCTCAATTCGCCTTGCAAAATTTTTCTATGAAAAAATAGACATTTCTACAGAATCAAAATGGGCAACTCTCCTCAGAACGATTTACATGACGGCTTGGGCAACCTCGTTTTATGGCGCATATCTCGTCATATCTCTGAGCTACAGGATTTTCAATGCAAATATGACACTTACTTTCCCTTTCACTCTGATTTTCCCATTCAGCTTTGGATACTTACTCTTAAACCCGACAGATGTCTTTGCTTATCTATCTTCGGCACCGTATTTTGCCCTTGCCCTTCTTTCATTCCGATGGCTAACCACGGAGATCGCCAGAGTTACACCTTCGTATATAAAATTTGAGTCTGGCAGAGTGAGACCTCTCAAAATAAGAAGGCAGATTTCCGCCCTGGTTGCCAAAGATTTGAAGCTTATAACACGCAACCCTGCCTTCTTTGGAATTTTCGGATTCCCCATTGTGTATGCACTGCTCTATGCCTATCAGATGCCAAAGAGTTTAGCAGTAATTTTGGGAGTTTTTGTAATGATTCAGACATTTTGTGGTCTTGCTGCTTTTATCTCTCTTTCTGTTGACAGAAGTCTTTACACCTCAATTTTGCCTGTAACTCAGCTTAAAGTGGCTGTTTCAAAAGTTATCATCTCAATCTGTGTTTACATTTTCTCAAGCACCATACTTGCAATTTCAATGTTTTTGAGAGCGATGCCGTTTTATTTACCAGTTTTACTTCTACCTTCAGCAATTTCGGTGGTACTCTTTGTCCTGATTCTTGCTCCTCAACACTCTTCCGGAAATCTCTACAGCGGACTCCACTTTTTGTTTCTTATTCTTATACCTTCTGCAATTATAAGCACGATTCCTGTTTTGACTGGCTATTTTGGAATGCTTTTAGGATTTAGATTTGAAGCTCCGACACTCATATCAGCTCTAATGGAGATGTTTGCCATGATAGCAGTTTTCAANATCAGATTCAGAAGTTAAAGAAAGTGGAGTTAAGAAAGTAAAAAATCATAAGAGGTTGTTGGAGTTATTTCACCCACCAAATTTTTTGAAATCAGTCTCCTTGCCTCATCGAGATCGTAGTTTCCAAGTAACCACATTGTCTTCACCAGAGCTACTTCTGGTAGCATATCCTCTCCCTCTATAACGCCTGCCTTTAGAAGATCTCTACCAGTATCGTAAACTCTGTCACATATCCTCCCCCACAAACACTGAGACGTCATCACAACCAGACTGTCCTCGCATATTCTCTTCAGAGTTTCAATCCATTCTGTTGAGACGTGTCCGAGTCCGGTTCCTTCCAGAACGTATCCTCTGTAACCCTTGGAGTGGTAGTATTCCAGAATGTCACTTTTCAAACCTGGGAAGAACTTTATCAGAACGACTTTCTCTTCAAGCTTATCTCTGAGTTCAAGTTTTCTCTCTCCTCTTTTGAATCTCCAAGAAAGCCACTCNACCTTGCATGAAGGATAGTCTATCTTTGCAATTGGAGAAGCATTGATGGACTGAAAAGCGTCTCTACGAGACGTGTGATTTTTTCTAACCTTCACCCCACGATGAACGTAGCAGAAATCGTCACTCGTTGAACCGTGCATCACAATTACTACCTCTCCAAGGTCTTCAGTTGCAGCCTTTGCAGCACAGACGACGTTCATAGCAGCATCACTCGATGGTCTGTCACTACTTCTTTGAGCTCCTACAAGAACCACAGGTTTTGGTGTCGAAAGCATGAATGCCAGAGCAGCTGAAGTGTAGTGCATGGTATCGGTTCCATGAGTTATTATCACTCCATCAAACTTCTTCAACGCCCGGTATGTGTGTCTCGCAAGCTCTATCCAGTACTCGATTTTCATATTCTCGCTCAGTATATTGTAAAGGAGTTCTGCATCAACATTACAGATTTTTGTAAGCTCTGGAACTTCTGCAGCAATTTCCTCAGCCGTAAACTGGCTTGTAACTGCACCAGTCCGGTAATCAACCTTACTCGCTATAGTTCCACCGGTTGAGATTATCTTTACCTCTGGGAGTCCTACCCTCCTTTCCAGTTTCTGAGGTGGNGGGATTGAGTACGACTCCTCAAGAACCTCGACGATTTCATATTCTTTGAAGCCTATATTGTAACCGCTGTCAAGCTTTAGAACGAAATTACCTGTGAAGGATGGCATGGCAATCCCTTCGAAAAGTCTGCCTTTTGCCTTTATCCTCACCCTCTTACCCACTACCATGAAAATCAACTCCGAGTTTCATTGCTTCTGTATACAGATTTTCCAATGCATCGGCAACTTTTCTCTTGAGTTTTTCGATTATTGCCCTCTTTTCCTCAAGCCTCTTCTTTCTCTCTACGAGCATCNTGGTAACNTCCTCCAGTGCGGTTCCACCTCTGATAATTCGACTTTCGACAATTGAATCTATATCCATAGCTTTTCGGAGATCATCCTCNCTGAGTTTAATATTAAAACCGAAGTCTTTCGCAACCTCCTGAATNTCAGAGGCTCGAGGTTTAAAAATTTCAGAGTGAGCTAATCTGGCTACAATTCTGTGAGCCACTCTGAACGGTAAACCGTAATTCTTCACAAGCATGTCTGCAAGATCCGTTGCACAGACAAATTCCTTTGCTACCTTATCTCTCATAACATCTTCTTTGAATTTGATTTCTGAAAGCATTCCAGCGGCAACTTCTAAGGCCAATTCTGTCCTCAAGAGTGAATCGTAAAGAACCTCGTTCATCTCCTGAAAGTCTCTGTTGTAGCTGAAGGGTAAAGCTTTGTAAATCGATGTGACGGTGCTAAGATTCCCAATAAGTCTCCCGGCGTTCGCCCTCAGCAGTTCTGCTATGTCAGGGTTTTTCTTCTGTGGCATTATCGAAGACACTGACGCATATCTGTCTGAAAGTTCGATAAACCCAAACTCAGAAGACCAGAGTATAACTTCCTCAGCAATTCTACTCAGAGAGAGCATGATGGATGTGCAGAGATAGACAGACTCTATCAAAAAATCCCTTGATGCCACAGCATCCTCAGAATTTTCCACAATGTCGTCAAAACCCAGTAATTTTGCAGCGTACTCTCTGTCGAGCTTATAGCTGGAAGATGCAAAAGCTGCTGATCCAAGGGGACATTTGTTCACCCTCCTGTATATCTCCACTGCTCTCTCAAAATCCCTCTCAAGCATATCATGATAGGCAATAAGGTGGTGAGACACTCTAGTAGGCTGAGCGTACTGCAAATGGGTGAAACCGGGCATCAGACTGTGGTTGTTTTCTGCAAGTCTTAGCACAACATCAAGGAGGTTGACAAGGTTCTCCATAACGTTGAGAAGTCTGTCTCTCGCAAAAAGTCTGAGACATGTAGCAACTTCATCGTTTCTGGACCTCGCTGTATGCATCCGTGCCCCATCCTCTGTTATCGCAGTAACTTCTGTCTCGATAGCCTCGTGAATGTCTTCAAATTTCCAGTCATCTCTGTAGCCAGCATTTCTAACTTGTTTAAGTGCCCTTAAAATGTTACCTGCCTCTTCCTCCTTTAAATAACCCGCTCTGTGAAGTGTGAGAACATGAGCTATATCCACGAGAATATCATAGTAGAAAATGTGTCGATCATGGTGAATCGAACTTGAGAACTGAAGAGCAACTTTTGCCATTCCTTCTTTGAGTCTTTCGCGAATCATGATGAGAGTTGCTGTGAGGTTTTTAATAAGTTTTTAATTTCCTAAAATACCCGTGATTTCAGAGNGTCAATTCACTGATAGGCAGGGATTACCTTCTCGGCGAGCCACCTCATCACAAATTTCGGATCTGGGCCCACATTTATGATCATCAGATGCCTAACTCCAGCTTTTCTGAACTCTTCTATCTTGCTGAAGGCATCATCAGGTGTCCCAACTATGAAAAACTCCTGTAGCAATTCGTCTGAGACTAAATTTGACACCTCTATAAATTTCGCCAGCAAATCACCTTTGAGCAGCAGATGCTCGTAATAGAATCTCTTTGGAAAGTCTTCTGGTAGCTCGATGGAGTATCCTGCCTGTTCAGCTTTATCGGCCGATGACACTATTAATCCTCTGTACTGTCTTGCCCTCTCAATAGCCCTCCCATAATCCTCATCTACTGCAACATAGATTTGCAAAGCTGTATCTATTTCCTCAATGCTCCTCCCTACTTTGTCCGCCCCTCTTTTAACGTCTTTTAGATTCTCTCTGTATGTCTTTGGCGTTTCAGCTATTGGCATCCAGCCCTCGCACATTTCCCCAGTTAGCTCTCGTGTCCTCNTTCCATTAGCCCCAAGATAAATAGGTATATTTCCCTGAACAGGCTTGATCTGAAGAAATGCATCATCAAGTTTAAAACAAACGCCATCGTANGAGAACCTCTCACCACTCCACAGTTTCCTCACGACCTCTATACCCTCTTTTAGTCTGGTGTACGGTTTACTCCAGTTGATTCCAAATGGTTTAATGTTCATCGCTTCTCCAGCTCCAAGACCAAGGTAAATCCTCCCATTTGAGAGATGATCAATGGTGGCAACGAACTGAGCCAGAACAGANGGGTGGTACCTTACAACATCAGTAACTCCTGTCCCCAATCGAATTTTTTCTGTTTTCACGGCAACTGCCGACATAACGCTCAGAACGTTTGGAGTAAAGCCGGGAGGTATCATCAGCGTGTGATCTGGAAACACGAGAGAATAGAAGTTCATTGACTCAGCANTCTGNGCCAGTCTTATGACTCTATCAAGAGTGGGCATCGGTGGTGACAGCAACATGCTGATTTTCATCTCTGACATGTAAACTCAGGTTGAGCATTGTATTATAATTCTTTTGTTTTGATAGTGAAATTTTTAACTCTGAAATTTTCGAACCTCAAATCTCTTTTACATTCTTAAAAATTGAAAACAGAAAAGTTACTGGAGTTCTTTTAGACTTCTGGCAGGTTTAAACACTTCCTTTCCGGTTCTTTCATACAGATCTTCGAGAGCTTTGAGGATGGTTTTGGCTCCCAGAAGTTCAACGATGTCAAACACACCAGCATAGGATCCTGTTGCAGTTCTGTAAATCTCATTTACCGTCTCTTTATCACCGATGCCCTCTTCCACTATCTTAAATGCTTCATTGACGATCGCTGCAACTATCGGCATAACGTCACATGGTTCAGCTTCAGGAATGACCGGCTTGCCCTCCACCCACTTGAAAAATCCCTCTCCAGTCTTTTTTCCAAGTTTGCCCCACTCAACCATTTTGTTCAGGAAAAATCTCATACCTTTTGGAAGTTTGAATTTGTCTCCGTATGCTTCTTCGAAACTGTCGAGAACGTCAACACAGACATCAACCCCAATTAAGTCGAACATTTCAAAGAAGCCCTTAGGCATTCCCAGATTCTTTATTGCCGCATCCACCTCCTCAGGAAGAGCTTCATAGAGAACGTATGAGGCTCCTACACCCGAAGCCCCTAACATTCTGTTGAGTATGTGACCTCTACACTCCTTTCGAATTACAAATGGTGTCTTTCCAATTTTCTTTGCAACTTCAATTGTTTTCTCGAGTACTGCGGCATCAACTTTCTCCCCTCCAACTTCTACAAGTTCCATGATTGTCGGTGGATTGGAGAAATGAAACAGAACCAATCTTTCAGGCTTTCTCATAACCTCAGCTATTTCTGAGGGTTTGAAAGAGGATGTGTTAGTCGCTATTATGCATTCATCACTCACTATTTCCTCCAGTTTTTTAACCAGTTCTCTCTTTGGTTCAAGTCTCTCCTTTATAGCTTCGACCACAAAAAAGCAATCTCTGAGGTTGTCCAGATCGGTTGTGTAGGTTATTCTGGATACAATTTCATCTCTCTTTTTAATTCCAGCTTCTTCGAGTTCTTTAAGAATTTCTGATTTGTGTCTTTCTTTTGCTTTCCTGAGAGCTTCTTCGCTTATATCTACAAGCACAACATCATAATCGGCATTTGCAAAAAGAGCTGCAATCCCTGCTCCCATTGTTCCTGCTCCAACGACTCCAACCTTCATGCTTCACCTCTTTGTCTTACCCAATCTGTTCCAATCACTTTAATTAACAAATATTAACTTTTTGATTTAACAGAGAAGATGGAAAATGAACATTCTTCATTCAGTAAACTGCGATCACATCAAGTTTTTCAACCCATGCTCCGCAACCAACAAGGGATGCTAAATTTGGCTGAGTTCTGCCATCATCACCGCTGATAAGCTCTTTAATGTACAGACCAGCTTCGGCCTCTACTTCAAGCACTGCAACATCTCTTTTGAAAACTAAAGATCTAATCCGATACGTTTTTCGCACTCTCACTCTATCCGATCTCCTGTGTTCAACTCTTTTTGGTGTCCTTTGTCTGATTTCCCTGTGACTTAATCCCTCGATTGCCTTCTTAAGAGTTTCTTCTTCGATTTCACTGTCAAAAACAACCTTCACCCTGTATAATTTCCTGAATCTCTCCCCCTTAATTCTCCTGATTTCCCTGGCTTCAGCATATCTGAGATCTCTTACCTCCACTTTTGGTTTGCAACTTTCATTTACCTTATCCTGAAGCTCTTGCAGATCCACACGTCTTCTCATTGGATCTATTAACTCAATTATGAATGGTCTTCCTGTTCCCAGCATCCTGGCGTCAACGTCTTCTCTACCAGCCCCATGCAGTATTCCGTCTCTTGCCCNGAATACCTCCACCATTGGTTTGGCTATGAGCTCTTCAACTGAAGCAACATACTTTTTTCCACGAAAATCACATAACTGACATCCTCGCCCCATACAGTTTCTGCAGAGCCATCTTGTTTGGGAGATATTTCTGATTCTTTTAATGTATCTTCCAAATATGTAGACGGGTCTGATTTCAATTTTCCAGTTCATATCTTCAAGATCAAACAGAATCTTAACGTCAGGAGTTTGAGACAGCTCTTTACCGAGTTTAGATGAGAGTTCCGATGCGACCATCGAGTTAAACTCCTTTTTAATTGTGTTTTCAATTCCAAGAAATTCAAGATACTCCTGCATCGCTCTAAAACTCCCCCTCGATCTGGCTCCAACCTGAAAGGTATCGAACTCTATCTCACTCAATTTCGATACTATTTCGCTCACCATCTCAGGAATTTTTTCAAATATATTGCAGCAAACAACACATTTATTGCCAATCCATCCAGTCTTCAGTATTTTGTAGCAGAATTTACACAGTTCCACATTTTGACAGCTACGGAGGTGTTTATATATGGTTCTTTGAAAAACTTCATCTCAGTAATGGAACCACAGTGGGGATTTGAAAAATTTCGAAAACATTATTTGTTCCTTTCAGAGGTTCAGCTATGGCTCAGGTATTTGTTGTCGGACATAAAAATCCTGATACGGACAGTGTTTGCTCAGCAATTGCTTTCGCATACCTCTGGAATAAATGGAAAGAAACCGGAAAATTTGACAAGATCATGAAAATTGACGCAGAAGCAGTTCCTGCAGTTCAGGGGGAAATAAATCCCGAAACCCGATATGTGTTAGAAAAATTTGGATTCAGTGTTCCCCAGACTCTCACAGATGGTGCAGACAAGAAGCTTGTGCTTATAGACCACGATGAGAGAGCTCAAACAGTTGAGAACATCGATAGGGCTGAAATTCTTGCAATCGTTGACCACCACAAGATAGGAGATGTTACAACACCGAATCCAATCCTCTACGTGAACCTGCCAGTGGGCTGCACAGCTACAGTTTTGAAGACTCTGTTCGATGCTACGGGCATCGAAATACCAAAGGAAATAGCAGGAATTATGCTTGCCTCCATCCTGAGTGATACAGTTATATTCAAATCAGCAACTACCGTTGAACTGGATAAAAAAGTTGCCGAGGAACTTGCAGCAACAGCAGGAATTGAGGATCTGACAGCGTTTGGAATTGAAGTCAAATCAAAACTCTCTGCACTTGAGGGGATGAGCCCCAGAGACATAATCCTGAGAGATTTCAAGGACTTTGATATGAGCGGAAACAAAGTTGGCATCGGACAGGTGGAACTTGTTGATCTCTCACTTGTGGAGAATCTCAAGGATGACATCTACGAGGAAATGAAGAAGATGAAAGAAGAAGGAAATTACACAGCAGTTTTTCTGATGCTCACAGACATTATGAAAGAAGGAACGGAATTGCTTGTTGTTACCGATAAGCCAGAGGTGGTTGAAAAGGCATTCGGTAAAAAGCTGGAAGGAAGATCTGTGTGGCTTGATGGGGTGATGAGCAGGAAGAAACAAGTTGTTCCGCCGCTTGAGAGTGCTTTTTAATTTTATATTTTTCGAATAGATGACTTGATTCCAAAAATATCCGTACAGTTTCAGGACACTCCGAGGAAAATTGATATTACTGTGTAGAGAATGTTTCCAATTAAAGCAGCCATCACGTATCCTGCTGTGATGAAAACCAAAAAGGGAAGAGCTGGTGTAACCCAAATCTTATCAAGTTTTGAAAGTCTTTTCAGTAAATTATCGTTGGGTTCAATCGCTCTCTTCACCCTTACAAGCNTCCCATTTTCATCAATGTATTCCAAAAGGTAGTGATGTTTCGGGATTCTGGATGGTTTAACTCTGACACCAACAAAGTAGTAGAGAGGATTGTGTTTTAACCCTTTAAATCCTTCCCGTATTATATTTCGAATGAAATACGTAAGTGCAAGGATTGGAGCTGCAATAACAGAATTTGCAAGAGTGGCAAAGGCGAATATTCCAAACCCATTGTTGAGTAGGGGTAAACTGTTCATGCTGGGGTAGAGTGGAAATATCAGTGCAAGACACATCAGGGCTTTGGCATCCGCTCCACCGAAAGCTCTGAGGATGTAAAAAGCATAGGATAGGGCAAAGATTACGAGAAACTGGAGAATGATGAAGAGANCAATTGAGGAAGAGACAAGTTCCCTGAGAAGATACATTTCAACTGCAGTGAGTGGTAACGCTGCTACGAGCATCCACTTCCATACTCTGTCCGGAACAATTCTTGACTCAATATCGAGCTTACAGGCATAAATGAGGAAAGCAAGAACGATTAGAAAACGTGCAAGTCTGATTTCATCCAGGAGCATAAATATCTACCAGATCTGAGAGCATTGCAGTTGCAGTTTCCGTTCCGCCTGCTCCTCTCCCTGCAATAAATACATCACCCGCTGTATCTGTTCTGAACATTGCTGCATTCATCGTCCCCCGAATTGCCAGGGGATGGGAGAGGGGTACAAGCCTTGGGGACACCGTTAGTTTNTCCCTGCTAACTTCAGCAATCAGGCGAATTGTGTAACCCTTTTCTGCGGCCACATCAAATGCCTCAGGAGTTATACTGGTGATGCCGATCCTCCTAACATCCTCCATTTTTGCATCAATCCCAATAGTGTTGGCAAGAATGACAAGCTTTGCAGCAGCATCTATCCCTTCCACATCATAGGTTGGATCTGACTCTGCAATTCCAAGTTCCTGAGCCTCTCTGAGGATTTGAGAGTAGGGTAACCGTTCCTCCTCCATTCTTGAAAGGATGTAGTTNCAAGTCCCGTTTAAAATGCCTCTAATGCTCAGAATTTCACATACAGAAAGATAATTCCTTACAGTTCTGATGACTGGCATCACTCCACCAACCGTTGCTTCGTACATAAGCTTAACTTCGTTCTTTTCTGCAAGTCTGCTCAGCTCTCTGAACGCAACTACAAGAGGCCCTTTATTTGAAGTGACAACATGAGCTCCTCTGCTCAGAGCCTTCCTGATATACTCAACACCAACACCACCGTCCATTTGAGTGACCGTTACTTCGATCAGCACATCGTAGTCCTCCTCATCCAGAATTTCTGCTGCCAGCCTGTNTTCAGGTAACCTCCCCTTTAACCTCTTTAATTCAATAATCTCAGACAGATCAAAATTTCCAGAAACAGAACTCTTTGAATCGGCGATCGCTACAACTCTAAATTCGCCAATCTTTTTTTCGATTGTTTTTCTTTTCTTAAGCAGCAGTTCAGCAAAATTCTGTCCGATATAACCAAACCCTACTATTACAATTTTAATCATAGAAATTCCTCGTTAACAGGTTCTATAACCAGAATCCCCTTCTCGCTGCAAACCTTCTTCAGCTCATTAATCGCTCTTTTGAGCATTTCCTCTCCAGTTGCGGAAATCGTGACCATAGCTGTTGATGGCTCGTTTAGTTTTGGCATGCTGATGTGAAGTTCTACAACCTCCGCATTTCCACTGGAATCTATTCTGCTTATGGTATCACTGAGATCTGTGTGGATAATATGACCGATTAGTAAAAGGGAGGCTGTGGATGTCAGTCTTATCTCGTTAAGACTTCTCACAACAATTCCAAGATCATCAAGAGTTGTCAAAAGCTCCGGTATTTTTCTCTCATCGATTTTGAGGGATATTTCAACCGGAACTCTGTTCAGAGGAGTTTTTTTGCCTCGCTGATGCACAATTCCAACTATGTTTCCACCAAGTTTTGAAAGGGGTTCCAGAACTCTAACAAGCTGTCCTGGTTTGTCGTCAAGCTCCACTATCAGAGTCAGCAGCATGTTCAATTCTTACTCGTATATTGGAATTCCCTCACTCTCGGTGACCTTTCTGAACTCTTCCATTAGTTTCTTTGTTATCCTTCCCGGTTTTCCATTTCCTATCTTTCTACCGTCTATCACAACTATTGGGGCTATTTCTGCAGCGGTTCCCGTTACAAAAACTTCATCAGCTGTGTAGAGGTCGTAAAGACCTATATTCGCTTCTTTAAATGGAATTCCGAGACTCCTGATAATCTCAATAACCACCTCTCTCGTTATGCCCCTCAGATTGTTTATCGTAGGAGGGGTTGTGATAGCTCCATTTTTTACTATAAAGATGTTGTCTCCACTCCCTTCTGAAACGTACCCATTCCTGTCGAGGAATATTGCCTCATCTCCACCTTTTGCATTTGCCTCTATTTTTGCCAGCACATTGTTGAGATAGTTCAGGGATTTTATGTTTGGGGGCAGAGCGTCAAATGAGTTTCTTCTAATCCCCACAGTAATGGCTGTCAGTCCCCTCTCATAGAGATCTCCGTAGAGTTTTCCCCACGGCTTTGTTATGACTATGATAGAGGGCTTTCCACATTTTCGGGGATCCAATCCAAGATCTCCAACTCCACGAGTAACTATCGGTCTGATGTACGCATCTCTGAGTTTGTTTTTTCGCAGAGTTTCCAGAATTATTTCAATGAACTCCTCTTTACTGACCGGAATATCAAGATCTATTGCTTTTGCGGAATCATATAACCTGTCAACATGTTCTTTGAGTCTGAAAACCCTGCCGTTATAAGCTCGAATCCCTTCGAAAACTCCGTCGCCGTACAGAAATCCATGATCAAAGACGCTTATCTTAGCCTCACTCTCCGGTACAAATTCACCATCGAGGTAAACAAGCAACTCCTCGGACATTGTGCTGAAAAGGGAGTGATAAATATATAAAGTTGTCCATCCGCATTTTGGTATTAAAACACTCCAAGCATACTAATTGTTATCTTACCATGCACATAATGAACTGCACAGGAAATTAAAGGTTTTCATCTCGATTTTCACACCAACAAGCATTTAACTTCCAAGGTAAGCCTCTTAAAGGTGATCTTATGGGCATTGAGGGAAAAATAGAGAAACTTGCAGATCAGATTTTTGAGCGTTTTAGAGATTATGGTGTTTCTAAAACTGAAATACTTAAAAGACTGAAACTTCTGATTCTGGAATTCAAGGTAGATGAGGGGGAGGCTTTGAGAACTGTTGTAAACTACCTCGCAAAGGAGTATGAAGTCCCGAAGGATGAAATTGTCGAAGCAGGTGAGTCTCAACTGGTGAAAATCTCAGAAATATCCGGACCAAACAGATGGATTAGCCTTAAGGCGAAGGTTGTTCAGCTATGGGAACCAAACAGCCCTTCAATCTCTCAAACAGGCTTGATAGGTGATGAGACAGGAGTGATGAGATTTACTGTCTGGGCAAAAGCCGGAAAGCCAGAACTTGAAGAAGGTAAGAGTTATCTCTTCAAAAACGTGGTTACGGATACCTTTGGTGGTAGAAAGTGGATCAAAGTTACAAGGAACAGTGAAATCATTGAAATTGATGAAGATATCCAGCTTCCACCAAGGGAGATTGAGATTGTCGGAGCGATGGTTGCAATTCAGCAAAACAGCGGTCTGATTCAAAGATGCGTTGAGTGTGGAAGAGTTGTGAAAAAGGGAGTCTGTTCAGTCCATGGGAAAGTCGAATGGAGAGATGACCTCAGAGTAAAGGGTGTTCTTGATGACGGGGAGAATACATACGAGATTATACTCAACGAGGAGAATATTAAGTCTCTTACCGGAATGGATATAGAAAAAGCAAAAAAGATGGCAGAGGAAAGTCTTGACAGAGGTGTTGTTCTTTCCGAACTTAAAAGACGCCTCATAGGGAAATATNTGCGTGTCTCTGGTGTCAGAGGGGAGAGGTATTTGATTGTAAGATCTGTTGAATTCTACGAGCCTGATGTGAAAGGTGAAGTTGAGACACTGCTTGCATCCTTCTGAACTTACGGGGTGAAAAGATGAATGAGGTTAGACAGAGAGAGGTAGCAAGAAGAGTTTTTGCAAAAGAACTAAACGATTCAACACATACAGTTGGTGGAGGGGAGGAAAAGCTTCCAGTTTACGTCTTGACCCCACTCGGACTTAAATGCAACAGAATATTTATTATTGCAGCACTTCTTGAAAAAGAAGAGGTAAGGCCAGATTCCGGTATATGGAGGGTTCGACTGGCTGACCCAACAGGAGTTTTTATCGGGTATGTTGGTAGGTTTCAACCAGAAGCTCTCGAGAGTCTCATGGATATTGAACCTCCTGCTCTGGTTTCTGTTACGAGTAAAGTCAGAATATTTGAGGGGAGAACGAGGAATTTCGTGACGCTGAGACCGGAATTTATAAATCTCGCTGATGCCCAGGCGAGGGACTGGTGGATTGTTGAGACCGCAAAGGCAACTCTCAGGAGGATTGAGGCAGTTGAAAATGCCAAAAAAAGCGAAGCAAATCTCAGCAACGATGTTAAACTTGCNGTTGAGCTTTACAACCCAGATGTTGAGGAATACCGGANTGTTGTTAAAGAAGCTTTGCTTAGACTCGTTGAAGAGTATAGGGTTGAGGAGGAGGCAGAGGAGGAAGAAATTGAGGAGGAGTTCGAGGAGATAATTGAGGAGGAATTCGAATTCGATGAAGAGGAGTGGGATCTCAGCGACCTGCTGGAAGAGGAATGAATAATATTGGTTATTACCTATTACCACTAACAGCCATCTCGTAATCNAATTCAGTGAGTATCCCTGCTCTGTTCAGTATTCTGTTTGCTTCCTCTATATCTCCTGCGTCCACTATCTTTTTTGCAACCTCATTCAGTTCAAAAACACCCAGAACATCAAAATAAAAGATGAGGGTGGACAGGGGCGTGACGAGGACAGTTCTGTTTCTTCTAATCTTTTTCAGCCCAAATTCACCATCAAACGCCAGTAACGGTATTCTACTCGCTTCTGTGAAGACATCTCTCATNAGGAGATCCATCATTCTGTAATCATCCACACTAATTGCAGAACATCCAAGAAAGCATCTCTCCCTCATCAGTATGGAGATATTGTAAAGCAACTCCTCTACTTTGAGCTCCCCGTCACTCCCAAAACCAGAAACAGCTATTATTGACTCTATACCCTTATTTTTTAGCAAGTACAGGCTGGCAACACAGAGAGAGTCAGCCAGTGGGCTTTTGACGCCCGACTCATAACCAGTGGCTATCGCGTCGCCCCCTGCATCCATACCGATCACAAGAGAGACATCAAAGTCCTTACAAAATTGTTCAAGCCCTTTTGCCAGCTTTTTGGCACCTTTTGTGATGTCAAGAGCTACTACTTTTCCCAGTTGTTGGGCGGCCTTAGCAACAGTTGGAGTTATCCCATGCTTTGTCCTTACATTTTTATCAGCAAAAGCCACGGTTTCGTTTACAATTTCCACATTTTCAAGTTCTTCCAGACTTCTTGGACCGGGATGTGGATCAACGATTATTCGATCCCACACTATGCTGCCATGATAGGTTTGGAAATCAAAATACCGGAGAAAATTTGCAGCAGGAATCGTCGATACGATATCTCCTCCACCNCCAATTCCAAAAATGAGAGCTTTTTGACTTCTCTCCTCACCTTCCTCTTTCAGTTTTCTGAGGATCTTTATTAACTCCATNTTCTACTCCATTTTCTGATGAACACTAAAACTTCAGATAGCCTTTTCTTTCCAGCCATTCAACCTGAGGATTGGTGTATCGCCATATAATGTCAGCCCTTTCATCCTGAAAAGACCATGGGACTATCAGCACAACGTCTCCCTCTCTTATCCAGATTCTCTTTCTCATCTTTCCCGGGATTCTTGCAAGACGCTCCTTGCCATCCTCGCACCTCACTTTTATATGCCCAGCACCCAGCATGGAAGTAACTACTGCAAACATCTCCCCCTTGCTTTTATTCGGAAGTCTTACCCTTACAACCTCCTCCTCATCACTCAGACAGACACCTCTCTCTTGCTTTTTCAAGAATCTTATTTAAATACTTCGCCACAGCGAGCTTTAGATCAAGAGGGTGTAGATTGCCCGACTTAAAATCATTTACGAGCTCATCGAAATTTATGTACTCAATATCTCCACCAAATTTTTCATCCCTCTCTACCACAATCTTTCCGTATCTGGGGAGAATGTGGTATCTTGCAATGTCTATTATTGGATTTCCATCGACAACGCCTGCAGGACAGTAGGCCTTTCTTATTTTCTTTTCTATTTCTTCTGGAGTGTCTCTAACCGAGATGTAATTTCCTTTGGAACTGCTCATTTTCTGACCATCAAGACCAACAATTATTGGGGTGTGAAGACAGACGGGAGAGGGGTATCCAAGCTTTGGGAGATTTTCTCTTGCGAGCATGTGGATCTTTCTCTGATCCATTCCACCAACTGCAAGATCTATATGGAGATGAGCGATGTCCAGTGCCTGCATGAGAGGGTAGATCATCTGGGAGACCATTGGGTCTTCTTTTCTTCTGCTAACTTCGTCCATACTCCTTCTTGCTCTGTTAAGTGTTGTTATCCTTGCCAGCTTCAGCACNTCCAAAACGTACTCTTTCCCAAGCTGATACTCACTTCCGAGGATGAATTCGGTCTTGGTTTCGTCCAGACCGAGTGCTATGAAAACCTGCTTGTTGTATTCAGCTATTTTTTCTATTTCCTCAAAACTTCCCTTTTCATTAAGATAAGCGTGAATGTCCGCCAGAAGAACAACTATATCAAAACCTGCTTCTTGGAGATCCATGAGCTTCTGGACAGTCATCATATGTCCAAGATGGATCTCACCGCTCGGTTCGTAACCCACATAAGCTCTGAGTTTTTTGCCACTTTCCAGTAATTCTTTCAGTTCATCTTCAGTAACTATCTCCTCAGCATTCCTCATTACGAGGTGAAGCCTCTCCTCAAGATCCATGAGATGCGTTGATTTGCTGGTTTTAAAACTTGCCTGTTCACATCCAATAAATCTTTCAGGATCAACTTTTTAGCGCTCGATGGAGGGTCGAAACAGATATTCGTTCACAGCCATCCGAAAGACTTCTTCGACAACTTCAGGAGGCATTATGTGGATAAGATTGTTTACAATTCTCATATCATCTGGAAGTTCACNTGGTTTGATCCCAATTTTACTCAGAACTTCCTCAAATCCTATCGATGCAAATTCTGAGAACTCAGTCAGTAAATCATCATCTGAGCGAGTTTTTNCAGAGATCTGAACACTCTCCACTGTGCGTTTCAAATCTTCAACAAACTCATCAACGACCGCATCATGTGCTGGACTGATTGTTAGATGAATGCTCTTTGGAAATCCCAGAAGCTTTGAGCCTGGCTGCGCCTGTATGTACCATCCCTTATTTTTCATTTCCTCAACGATGTCAAATACATCGATGTCCTCTGAGGAAAATGCCAGTAAACTCGATTCAGGATTGCCGAGTATTTTCAGACCCATTTCGGGAAGTGACTTTAGAAGTTTNTTCTTGACGTTAAGAATTCTCCTTGAGAGTTCGAGGTAACCNTCCTCGCCCAAGTAGTGAAGAACTGCCCAGGACGCTGCCANACTTCCAGCAGATCTTGTTGACAGTACTGCAGTGTTCACGAGTGGATAACCAGGCCATGATGCTTTGACGAAAATATGATTTATTCTGTTTTCTCTCCTCCTGTGAAGTATCACCGAGCTCCCTCTTGGTGCATACCCATACTTATGAAGATCAAGAGAAATAGAGCTGACACCATCAACCGAGAAATCGAATTCAGGGACTTTCTCACCAAGTTTTTTGAAAAATGGCAGAACAAAACCACCTATGCATGAATCCACGTGAAGCCATGTATCGTAATCAAGAGCGATTTCAGCAATTTTCTCGACCTCATCTACAACACCAAACGGGTAATTGGGTGCTGATGCTGCAATAAATACTGTATTACGGTTTATCTTCTCGTTCAGATTATCTACATCTGCTTTGAAAGTTTCTGAACTCACAGAAAAAGTTGTACACTTAATTCCCAGGTATTCACCTGCCTTGTAAAAAGCCGGATGAGCCGTGGCGGGAAGCAGTGCCTCTGGAGATGAAATTCCCTTCTTTTTTCCCATCTCCCTTGCAGCTTTCATTGCAAGAAAAATGCTCTCTGTGCCACCAAAGGTGAAGTTTCCTGCAACCTCTTTGTCCCCATTCATGAGTGTGGACAGAATAGCCACAATGTCATTCTCCATTTTGAGTAAACTTGGATAGGTGGAGAAATCGAGCATCGTTTTTTCCATGAACATCAGAAACACTTTTATGGCAATTTCTTCAAGCTCCTTGATTCCCGTATTGTAATTGTGTCCCCACATCCTCCCGGATTTTGGGTTAAGATCCTTAGAACTGTATTCTTCAAGTCTCTGAAA
>MTNC01000063.1 GCA_002010285.1 Archaeoglobus sp. JdFR-41
GGAATATGAAATCGTTGAGAAAGAAAGTGACAGTTACTCTCTGACACCGAAAGGTGTCAAGGTGGTTGAGAAACTTGAAGAGCTTTTCAGAATATTCCAAGAATAAATAAACCGTTATTAAAAACTTGGAAAAGACTGGGAGTGCTAAAAAACTGCAGAAAAAACAGGAAAAATTACTCTATGATCTCAACGATGGATATTCCGCCAACTGGGCAATTCTGCATGCAGAGGCCGCAGGCTGTACAGTGGGCGCTCTCTCTTGTAACAACACTCCCTCCGGCTATCTCTATGGTTTTTCCATCCTTGCTAAGTGGACACGTACTCTCACAGATACCACACCCAATGCAGTACTCGTTTACCTTTATTACCTTGACACTATCTCTTGCAATCTTTCTGAACTCAACCTCAAGTTCCTCGCTCAGTTTCCGATTTATCTCAATAGCTTTACCAGGACAGTAGCGTTCGCATGCCCCACAGAAGTTGCATCTATCACTAAAAACGACTACCTTCGCAGGTTCGTAATAGTAACTTATGGCCTCATTCGGACAGACATCTCTGCAAACTGTACACTCTGCAAAACATCTCTCTCTGCTCCACTTCTGCTCCCCCTCAAATAGCTTTGTGACTTTTATGGCATCAACTGGGCATACCTCTGTGCATATCCCACACATTGAGCAGCTGGCCTCATCAACGTAAACTTCACCGCTGACAGCATTCTGGGCTTCAGAGATTATTCTGCAAGAATCGCATCTAATGTCTATAACATCCATCGGACATATTCTCGAACAGATTTCACAGTATATGCATCTGCTTTCATCAATCACAGGCTTCCCGTGATAGATCTTAACGGCTTTTGTTGGGCAGTTTTCAACACATAACCTGCAATCAATGCAGCCTTCGGTTATTTCAATGCTGCCTNTTCTCAGTTTCTTCAGATCCACATACCTCATGACCTTGATGGCATCTCTCGGACAGTTCTTCATGCACAGAGAACATAGAATACAATTTGCGCCGACATCTACTTTCCTGTAACCCGCTTCATCTCTTAGAAGATTTATAAAGAAACCTCCCTCACTGCCATCAGAGAAAAACCTCAGTGCACCAAACTGACAGAAATCACTACAAATACCACAGACGGCACAGTTGTCGCTNATATTCACCTCAAATCTACCACCGTTCCTGTAAACAATTATAGCTCCCTTCGGACAGACACTTTCACACATACCACAGCCTACACATCTGTCGGAAATAAAATGAAGGTAATGACTTCTTTCGTCATCACGGGCAACCTCGATGATGCTATCACCTCCTTTCTGGGCGATGTTGATGAACAATTTATAAGTATTTTGGTCGATAAATAGACCTTAGTGCCACTATATATTCCCCGTTCTAACAGATGTCATGGAAAAGCTAAACTTTAGTCATCCAATCTCTGACTCAAAAGGGAAGTAGTCCACAGAAATTCCCGCTTCTTCGAGTAGCTCAAGACCTCTTCTGTCAGCATACTTTTTTCCGTAAACAACTCTTTTTATACCTGCGTTGATGATCATCTTTGCACAAGTGATGCATGGACAGTGAGTGGAGTACAGCGTTCCACCCTCAACACTGGAACCAAACTTTGCAGCCTGGATTATGGCATTCTGCTCAGCGTGAACCCCTCTGCACAATTCTTGCCTCTCCCCACTTGGAACATTCAGTTTTTCCCTCAAACATCCAATATCAAGACAGTGGGGAAGNCCTGAAGGAGCTCCATTGTAACCTGTGGCGATAATTCTCTTGTCTTTCACTATCACTGCCCCAACATTCTGTCGAAGACACGTAGATCTCTTTGCAACAACCCCCGCTATTTCCATAAAGTACTCATCAAGCGTGGGTCTTTTCCTCACAGTTTCACGCATTTCAGACATTTCAAACCCTCAAAAACTCTTTTGCATTTTCAAATGCAACTCTCCTCACCACATCTTTCTCCACATTTGCTTCCAGAAATCTTGCTGCCTTTGAGACTGCGATGAAGTCTGAATCACTAAATCCTGCATCACTGTTAATAACAAATTTTTCAATCTCTCTCCCCTCTACGATACGAAGGACGTCTTTCGGACTCAACTTTCCAGGCTGAACAGTTAATCCAATTTTATACCCTGTTCTGTAAACCATATCAAGAGTTTCAAAGTTTACATGGTCTATTACTGCCAGCGAGTCCGGAAAATTCATTTTTTCTAAAATTGATAGAATTTTTTCTGTGATTGTCTTTTTGTTTGCTCTGGGTGTGTGGATTATGCAGGGAACATCGAGTCTTTCAGCTATTTTCAACTGTTCCTGCAACACCTCTATTTCAAGAGAAGTACCTTTCTCGAGACCGATTTCACCAAAAGCTACCCAGCCTTCCACTTCCATGTTCTCCACAAATTCAAGAGCTTTTTTGTAACTCTGCGGGATGCATCTTGGATGAATTCCAACAGCCACATGAAGTTTGAGACCTGCGGCTTCGCATCTTCTTGGCTCGAATTCGATTAACTTTCTGAAAAGATCTATCATCGTTTCTGCATACAGAGGCTTAACTGGATAAAATGCCACNCTGCAGGCTTCAACGATTTTTGCTTCTGCCATTTTTCGAATTTCCGAGAACCCTATTCCCTCTGAGTGGAAATGTGAATCAAAATACATGGGCCAAATGATGGTGAAGAGTCATTTAAATTTTTCAGAGCCTACTATAGTGTTGAGTGTCAATTATCGATCTATTGCAATCGCTGAAGTTTTCGTCCAAGAATTGCTGCTGTGACAACACCTGTTACAGCTAAAACGAGTTCAAAACCAGGAATTCCTGGCTGTGTTTGAGTTTCAGTTCCCTGAGTTGTTTTTTCAACTGTTTTTGTGACTGAAAGAGATGGCTGAGTGGTAGAGGGTGTGGTCGTTACTGGCGGAGCTGTGGTTACAGTTTTCTCACCTGTTACAGCAGTCTCTGGAGGAAGCTTATCCCCCTCAATCGAGACTTTGACGGGTAGGAAGTCAACATTTGCATAGTCAACGATCTGTGCTCCATTGTACTGGATGAGTTTACTTTTTTCCCCAAACCCCAGTGGGGTTTCTCCACCTGCAAGAGCTGTAAAAGTAACGCGGAGTAACTCGATGTTGGTTCCCGATACGGACTTTGACTGAGGTGAAGATGTCAGAGCTGCCAATTCAACAGTGTCTTCTCTCGGAGTCACAGCATAGTTAATGGAAAATGACTGGACATCGGAACCCAGCGAGTACCCCTCGTATCTGAGAAGGGTAGGATTGTATTTCAGGAAAATATCGAAGCCAGCAAGATTCGATGCTTGATCAGCAATTACGGTCACTGTAAACTTCGATCCAGCCTTAATAGATCCTGGTAGATCTATGGTTACAGTCTCACCCAGTGCAGCGGGTGCAATCATCAAAACAACCACAACAATTATCCCAACTCGTAACAGCATGCTTGACCGACTGCGTGGAGATTAAAGATGTTATGGTTTTCTGTTGTGAACAAAACACAATAACAACATCTACAATATCTATAAATCATCTACCGGATTTCTTTAGCAGGTGATATGNACAGCAAGGAGAACTCTTTTTCCTTTATTCAGTAATTCGTTGTACAGTTCAATCGCTCTCCCTGTTGGCTTCACATAAACCTTCACTCCCTGTTTTTCAAAACTTTCAATAACCTCTTTTTCAACTTTTACCCTTCCATTGACGCCAGTTCCGAAAATAACAATTTCTGGTTTGTAAAGAACAATATTACGAACGTCCTCCAAACCAACCCTGTGTCCCTCCCTCCGCCACCAGTTCTTCTGCAAAAAATCTCTCCCAACAATCACATCACTTGTGTACACTCTCCCATCAATGACAATCCTTCCAAATGAGAAGTCGTCCACCATCATAGTAAGGTGTTACACTACTCTGATTATTAAGTTTCTTTGAGTTTATTCCTCCGATTGCGTCCAGANTAATTATTCTTCTCTACTCAACTTCTTAGTTTCCATTGACGCTATAAACTCAAAAACCAATTTTGCTGCAAGTATCTGGGTCACCTTACTGTTGTCCGGAATCAATTCAACAACATCAAAACCAACCACTTTCTCAGGCTCAACAATCCTTAGAAATTCCAGAAAATGAACGGGATGAAGTCCAAATGGTTCAGGAGTTGAAACTCCTGGAGCGAAGGCAGGATCAAACACATCCATATCAAGGGAGATGTANAGCTTTCGAAAACTCGAAAGTTCATCTCTGAGAGATGCAAAACCTCTTTCCATTATATCCCACGAAAACATGTGCTTTAAGCCATTCTTTTGAGCATATTCGATTTCTTCTGCTGTACCGCTTCTCACACCAAGAAGGAGAATATCCACACCAAGATCAAGTATTCTCCTCAAATTGCAGGCATGATTGAATTTATTCGAGTCGAACTCATNTCTCATGTCAAAATGAGCATCAAAAACAACGTANCAGATGTCGTCGTATTCGTCANCCAGATGTCTCACAACAGAATAGCTGATGGTATGCTCGCCACCAAGCGCTATCGGGATTCCATCTATACCATCCAGAAATCTACTCACTCTCTCTGAAATTTCCCTGAAACTCCCGTCACAGTTAATATTCCCAGCATCACAAACCCTAACACTTCCAAGGTCTAATGAGAAATAGCATGAGTATTCCTCAAGATTCCAGCTTGCTTCTCTAATTGCATTTGGTGCGAATCGGGAACCAGGTATAAAAGTTTGAGTTGAGTCGTAAGGAACNCCAAATATTATGTAATCAGCCTGGTGAATTTCAGAGTTGGAAAGAGAAAAATACCAGTCTATATGCATTTCCCTTTCATGCCATCCTTTCTATCTTCCTCTTTCCAAGTGATTCAAGGTAAATAACTTCCTTTCCTGCCTCAATCTTGTCTTTTAACTCTTCTGGAATCTGAAGTTCGAATGTTTCATAGGTCTCCATATCCATGAGCTGTGCCACATCACCACTTACACTGATTATCTGCGCTCTCTTTCTCTCAACTATTGGTATATATATTTTTGAGGTNACAGGTTGCACAATGCTCCTTTTCTGCCCATCAAATATTCCAATTGCATCAACTCTTGCCTTCGCAGCACCATGTTTACCTGGTTTACTTATGGAAATGCTAACAATTTCGCACGGTTCGTCATCGATCAGAACATAACCGCCCTCTTTAAGCTGCCTGACCTCTGCCTGCTGCCTCATATCCATCCCCCACGCTCATTTTAAAAGGAGCAAATTTAAATTTTTCTACATAAGATTCTATACCCAGAATTTAGCGTCAGTTCAACAAGTGAATAACTGATCCATCATTTAAACCCTGAAAATCAGTTCCGAAATTACAGCATCTGAACAATTTCCTCTTTGTTCATCTTTTCGAATTCATCGAGAAAATCTATTAATCGTCTGGCCCACTCATTAATGTTTTTAATCATTTCTTCCCTGAATTTCTCAAATGGAATGGGCTTGTAAAGATACTTATAGCCACCCCCTCTCAGAATTCTGTATTCTCTCTCAACAAGTCCCTTATCAAGCAGATTCTGAAGTGCCTTGTAAACCGTACTTCTATCCTTTTGCAGAATTTCAGAGAGTTCTTCCACACTTACCAAGGGGCGCTTTAGCAGGGATGCATAAACCTCCATTTCAAAGCAGGAAATATTGAACGCACATTTCAGAGTGCACTTGAGATGAGACTCACATTTGAAGGTCACATATATCACCTGCTTACCAAGTAGTAAAATCTCAAACAGATAAGAAATAAAAAAGTTAATCCTGTGGTGGCCAGTTGTTTTCAAGCCAGCCTTTTATTCTTCCTGAATCCATCGGTCCAACCAGAACTTTCCAGCCCGTTTCGTCTTCTATAGCACCTTGAAGTCTCGCTGCAAGCCCGGGAATAACCAGTATCTTGTGGTTAACTTTTTCTGCAATTTTTGTTTCTTCAATCAGTTCCTTTACCTTACTCGCGGTGAACTGACCGCCTGCAACACTGACCTCAACTCCAAGACCTCCAGTATCCAGCACTAGAAGCCAGCCCTTTATACCGCCACTTGTAAGATCGCTCTCGACAGTATAGTATGTGAGAGCAAAGTTGGTTGTGATGAAGACAGGGTCTTCAGGCGAGGGATCATTAATGGGTCTCAAGCCAGGTTCAACCTGTACAGGTGTTCTTGGGTCTGTGTAGATGTTGAATCTGAGCGTTATTGTTGGCATAACAACGTGTTGATCAATACTCCTGAAAATCATAACATCAGCATATTTCACAATGAACATACTTGCGATTACAGCTTCCCAATACGATTTCGTAACTTCATCTCCGTCAATGAGCCAGGCAGCAATGGGGGTTACCATTATTGGATAGGCCACATCTTTGTCCTCTCCAGCAATAGCAGTTCTTCTGAGCTGGATAACTCTTTCAAAGGTTCCTTTCAAGCCTTCGCCGAGGGGGTCAGTGACGGGGTCAAGTACAATGTCCTTCACCCCAGCCTGTCTGAATGTCGCTGCCATACTTTTGAGTACATCAAGATCCTTAGCTCTTAACACAACAGGGACATTGTAATCGAGTGACAGTTCCAGAAACTCCTTCCAGTTGCCTTCTGTAGCCGCATAAATGAGCGGTCTTGTTTCAGCCACTTCTTCAAGAGCGGCCTTCATACAATCTGCATCCAGTGAGACGAGAACCATTGGTTTTCCATAACCAGCAACCTTCTTAACGACTTCTCTGAACCTCTTGGGATCTCCAGAAGTACATCTAACAGCTATTCCGTCAAGAGTCAGAAACTTGCCCACATAAAACTTCCTGTACTCAACGACTCTGCTACACCTCTCGTCTATCGCCCTGTCATCCAGGGTATCCCAAACGTCGTAGAAAAATGCTGTTGGATTAAAGAAAGTCAGCTCATGTCTGTGCAAAACTTCCTCTCCACCAATTTTTATTGCTGAATCTCCAGTTCCGATTGCAACCTCAAGAATTTCAGGAGCTGTAAGTTCAAGGAGTTCGTCAAGTTTCTCTTTTATTTTGGGATCTTTTTTTGCTTCCTCAACCAGAGGTTTACAATCTTCTACTTTCGCCGATCTATCTAAAATGTGGGCAGCAAAGCTCATACAAGTATCGTAACCACATTCGCCACAGTTTGTTCTCGGAAGGTAGTTGTAAACTTCAAGCGGACTCTTTATTTTCATTTTCATCCCTCCATGAAAATCCATTCTCCCGGATCAGCGATACCCCCACTCACTCTCCCTCCGAGAGTGTTGAATACCTCTTTCAAAACTGCTACTGCTCCTGGATGCATCATCATGAAAAGATCCACACCTGCCAGAGAAAGTGTTAAGCCGGTGACTATTTCCCAGATTGGACCTCGAAGCTCCCTTGGTCCCCAAGGAGTATCGCCTTCAATCGGAGAATCGATCATCCATGCCTCTCTCGCACCCCAGGCATTGGTTGTTCCACTTGAAATCGGGAAATTGAGATCAGTATCACCCTTAAGACCGCTTATTCTGATTCTCTCCATGTTTGTGAAAGCATAGTCAAGACCGTAACCGAGAGCTGCTGTTGTTGGATCCATCACAATGCTGTCCCTGGGCATTTCAACTCTCTTCAGAAGATACCTATTCAGAGTTTTCTGATTGTTTATATCCATCTGTGTCCAGCTTAGTACAACATGACCGTATTTCTTCGCAGCATTAGCTATTCGCTCCCAGTCCATGTCGAGAGTTGCGGATGCAAGCATTATTCTCTCTCCCTCCGCTACCTCTGCTGCTTTTTCAAGAACTTCAGGGTCTTTCTCCTTATTTCCACTTCCACCCACAATAATTGGGCATTTTACAGCTTGTAAAACGTCTTCCAGAACCTTAACGGCTTCACTTGCAGGTTTATCCTCAAGTAGGGGGTCGGTGCTTATGAGGTGAAGAGTAACAAGGTCAGCACCGAACTTCTTTACACACTTCTTCGCCCATTCAGCCGGATCCTCCAGAACGTCCTCGTAATGCATTCTCACAGCCTTGGCGAGCATAGGTTTTCTGTCAAAGACGTCTATTGCAATTGCAGGGAGATGTTTCTGTTCCGCATCAAAAGTATAAAATGCCAGGCTTTTCTCACCACCAAGCGTTACCACATAATCTCTCGAGCCTCCATCGGCTTTAGTAGCTCCAATAGTCACCTCCTCAATCGAGGCTGGATATTCAGCCTTATATGGCTCAAATTTAGCTTCGATGAGTTTTTCAGGGATCCTTAACTCAGGAACTGCTTCCACTGCCGCTGGAACTTCCGGAGCCGCTGGTACCTGTGGTGCTGCTGGCTGAATGCTGGGTGTTGGAATCCCAAGCATGGCTGACAGTCTCTGCATGTAGCCAAGAGCCATATTTGCGTGGTAAAGGAAATTACTGAACTCTGAGAGCAGTGCATACAGAGATGAGAAGGCAGAAATATCTATAGCTGAGCCCTCAAGTTCTATTTCAAGATCACCTTCGATTGTCACCCCTTCCAGCTCCTCCACATTGTACTTTTTAAGGATCTCCAAAAATTCATCAAGAGTGAACTTCTTTGTCGCCAATCCAACCACCTCTTTACGCGGTTATCTTAAATTTAAGAAAAAGGTCTGCAACTTCTTTCATCCTCCTAAAAACACCTGAAGCCTCGGGTAATCTTGTAACCGGTTCTCCTTCCAGATCAAGCTTAGCAACGCTTTCATCGTAGGGTAGAACTGCTATCAGCTTTAAACCCTCCTCGTCGGCAAATCTCCTGATTTTTTCTTCTGCCATTCTGTCAGTAATTCTGTTTGCAATTAGAAAAATGTCTTTGAAACCCAGTTTTAGCTCATTTGATAACTCCTTTATTCTTCTGGCGGTTGCAAGCCCTTTCTTTGACATGTCAGTTACCACTACTATGTAGTCTGCTGAGTCAATCGTTTTTCTGCTGAAATGCTCAAGCCCCGCTTCACTGTCTATAATTGTGAAATCGTAATACCTGATCAATTTTCTGAGTACTCCTCTCAAAAGTGAATTTGCAAAGCAGTAGCATCCCTCACCTTCAGGTCTCCCCATTACGAGAAGATCGTAACTCGGACACTCGCAAATAGCTTCGCCGTAAATCTTTCCTTCAAGCCATTGCTCCTTGTTCATCGTCCCCATATCATCCCTGCTCACCTGAAACAGTTCTCTGATCTCTCCAAGAGTTTTTGAGACCTCCTCTGCCACTCCGAGCGCATCCGGTAAATTGCTATCGGGATCTGCATCTACTGCAAGAACTTTACCGTTTTTTTCAGAAATAAAATGGACGAGGAGGGCTGAAACGAGAGTTTTTCCCGTCCCACCCTTGCCTGTCACTGCGATTACGGTCATTCTTCTTCCTCTATAATCAATTCTGGGATATGTATTCTTGCTCCCTTAAGTATGAGCTTAACTTTCTTCTCCTCACCTTCGGAAGCCATCACTTTCCACCCTTCTTTTCCTTCTCAGCCTTCCTTATTATCACCTTATCTATTGTGATTTTTGCATCCTTTATTATCAGCTTTATTCCTGCAGGAGCTGTCTGCGGAGCTGGTATCTGCAGAGCAGGAAGTTGGAATGATGGCATCTGCATTTGTGGCATTGGCTGAACAGCTGGTTGAGCTGCTGGAGCTGCTGGAGCTTCAGCCGGAACTTCCTCGGGAGCCGCCTCTTCTACCTCCTCAATTTCCTCTACCCAGCCATCAGTTATCTTCTGGCCATCAACATCTCTTACAACTCCCTTAACCACAGGGTGATCAACTTTCCTGAGGAACTCCTTCAGCTCATCCAGTGTCTTTGCATCCTCCTCTGTTGCAATTTTATCCCTCATTTCCTCCGGTATGTAATTCAGAATTCTTTCTTTCAGGTCTTTAGGCATCCAAACAACTCTCTTCCATCCTCCGTCAGCCTGTATGAACTTTTTGCTTCTAAAGTAAGCAATCCCAACTCCAAGAAAGCCGACAACCTGCTTTCCTCCTCCAGTCTGACCGGCCATTGTTGAGAACGTCAACCCGTTAGGTGCAGGTTCAGCGTATCCTCTGTGAACCCAACCTATTCCATCAACCTCTGGCATATAAAAGCCTATGACTTCAAAACAGCCACAACTTGTGTGAGGATACTCAAAGAAGCTGTGAAGTTTTATTCTTTCGTATTCGCCACCACTTTCCTGCTTTGCAAATTCGTTCACTCCCGAGTATTCACCACCTATTGGATCGATAAGATCACCCTTTGGTACGGCTCTGTTAGGGCCTTCTGGATCTACTCTTGCCGCAGCTCTACCATCGAACCATGTAATTGCCCCGCAGAGGGATGGTCTATCTGGACTTACTATACAGACATTGGTTGGTGCAAAACTCTGACATAAGGTACAGGAGTAGAACTCGTCAACGTCTTCATCGTGAAGAGTTTCAACTCTCTTGTCTCTCTCATCGAAAATGGGCATTGCAAGTTCGTCAAGAAGCTTTTTAACGAGGTCAGCATCTGTTANATACACTGCTTCAATCTTCTCGATGAACGGGAGCTCGTTTTTGTACAGCATCATTGTAGCCTTTGCAATCTGGGTTAGACTTTTCAATCCTTTCTTTACAGCATTTTTGCTGATTCTGATCCATATATCGTACCTCTGATTTAAGTGCATGTATCCCTCAATGTAGTTCTGGAAGTCGTGGTTTCTTCTTTCAATTACAGGTTCAAGATCAGTTTCTACCTGTTTTCCTGCTATATAGTAAATCATCGCATAGGGATAGGAGTTACCCTCCTCCATATCTTCCAAGTCAGGTCCGATGAGTGTGACCTTCATGTCTTCTACCTGATCCTCTGGAAGAGCTATTACAAGCTCAAATTTCGCTTCCTGTGTCGGACCGCCAAGTTCAACATACATGTCACCTTTTCGAATTCTCTCTCCTTCGTACATCGGTGAAATGTCGAATGGGAACTCTGCTTCCTCCCCTACACTTTCTTTAACCTTAGCACCTTCCGGGATTTCAACTCTCTTTCGTTCTACCATTCCTAACACCTCTAAATTTTGTTGTCTGAAGCTTTATCTGATAAGCTTCTCGATGTAACAAAATATTTGTATTTATCGGTTTTTACCTAAATTCTATTTGACACGATTCTTCATAGATTATGAGCTAATCGGTGACCTTATTCGCTAATTTGAACTCAGGAATCTGATATATCATGCAATTATCTTATTTCTTAATTTTTTAATTGAGAGTGTTACTTAATAACAACAACTTCAAAATTTTTAATACAATTTTAGACGCTCGAAACAATCTTAATAATATCGTTGTTTTTCAGTTCCTGCTCTTCAGCTATTCTCATCTTTCTCCGGGCGTCAACTGCGTAGATGAAGTGTTTACCGATGTCTGTATGAATCATGTATGCAAGTTCTCTTGCAGTTGTACCTTTTTTCACGAGCATAGCATCGGGTAATACATTGCCCTTGGTGTCTGTAAATTTGTTTTCGTCTTCAACAGGATAAACAACGATGTAATCCAAGATATCAAAAACCACAGAGTTTAAAACCTGCTGAACTCCTGTACCTCCATACTCTTTTAAAAATTCCCGGATCTTATCCAGAGCTTTTTTCTGTTTTTCGTTCAGTTCTTTGATTACCTCAAAGTCGCTGTCCCCCGGAAGATACCTTATAAAGCCATTCTTTGCTGCNGTGCGCAGTACAAGTTCATAGGCTGCCGATGTTGGAATTGTTATCTCAGGCAATTCTTTAAGTCTCTCTATATTCTCTCTGGGTGCCTTATCAGCTTTGTTTGCTGCTATCACCATCTTCATTCTCCTTTTTCTCAGTTCTGTTGCGAAAAGTTTCAGTTCATCATCTCCAAATTTCATTACATCTCCACCAACTGCTTTGATTGCTTCTCTAACCATCCACTCCTTAAATCCAAGACCGGCAAGCTGTTCCGTGAGAAATTTTGATGGATCTCTCTTCTCCATACTTATTCTACGCATAAGCTTGTCCCAGTTTCTTTTCAGTATTCCATAAAACCACATATCTATCTCATGATACAGAAATCTAACATCCTCAATCGGATCCCTCTCACCAACTCCTATCTCATTCCCTTCTGCATCTGTCGAACCCGAAGCATCAATCACGTGTACAACGCCCTCACTCTGCCTCAGATGGTCCAGAAATTCATTACCAAGCCCTTTCCCCTTGTGTGCCTCGGGAACCAGTCCTGCTACATCAATTAACTTTACAGGAATGAAGCGCCAGCCATCTATACACTCATTGCATTTAACTCCCAGCTCTTGGCAAACGCACTTTACTCTGACGTATCCAACGCCAATGTTTGGCTCTATGGTTGTAAAGGGGTAACTTGCTATTTCAACATCCACGAGTGTGGCTGCCTTAAAAAATGTGGATTTCCCGGCATTTGGTTTTCCTGCAATACCTATTTCTATCAAATCAAACCCCTCCGAGCGTATTCTCCACGCTTTCTTGTTCCAAAAAGATAACTGAGAAGCTTTATATTCGCTCTGAGAAATGAAGCATACTCCTTTGTTATTTCACCCCTTTTTTCGAAATAATCTATTATCTCAAGAGCCTGCTCCTCATTTTCGCAGACTTCAAGATGGTCAAGAACAGTTGGAATTGCTCTCCCCTCCAGTTCCTGGTAGAGGTTAGGAAACATCTTTTTGAACTTTTTCCGATCCCACTCCATTTTCAGCACCTTTATTTTCCTTTGCAATCTCTTTTATGGTTATGTCCAGGGTTTTTCCCCTGCCTTTCGATATTTTTTCGTTCTCTTCATTCTTTCTATGCTCCATATCTTCTCTATCCGCCCTCACAGACGTCTCAGTTTCAACCTGTTTTTCACCTTCCTCTTTTGTAATATCCCGTAGTTCGCTTTCTGTTTTTTCCTCTTCTTTTTTTACTTCTTCCAGCTCTTTTTCCACATTTTCAGAAGTTGTTTGGATAGTTTCAACAACCTTCAGTTCGTCTACATGCTGATCTTTTGGCAATTCAGAAACTTCAATTTCTGACAGAGTAGCAGGAAGTTCTATTTTCTCCTTTATCCATACACCATCCTTTGCAACTATGCTGCCCTCAACACTGCAACCTTCTTCCATATAAACCCTATCAGCTCTGATCTGGCCATAAACTTCCGATGAATTAGCCAGATAAACGACTCTCCCTTCAATCGTCCCATGAACAATGCTACCATCTACAATAATTTCCCGCCCTCGCACACTTCCAAATATCTCACTCCCATCTATGTAAGCATCTCTAACTCTGAGGTTGCCTATGACCTTGCTTCCCGTAACCTCAGCATCCTTGGAGGATACTATCCTGTCAAGGTCTATGGACGTGTTCTCAGGGAGAATCAAGGGAGACTCAAGTTCTTCAACCTCCTCAAAGAGGTTTTCAATGTCTTCCAGCCTTCCCAGGCGTAAAAGAATCAGCAAATAAAGAAATAGGAACATAACAACCGGCATGGGGTCTTGTATTGTGATGAGCCCTTTAGCTTCAAAACCCTTCTTGATCCTAACGTTTCTCCCTATCTCCAGATCCCCGAAAACTGTCAGTTTTCCACCAATGGAGACAAATTCGCCAATGTATGCATCCCTCTGTGACGCCACATTACCACTGACACTGCACCACGCATCCAGTCTAACTTCTTCTCCGATTACATCACCTTCAATTGCTACTTTCTCCCCTACAATCACTTTCCTCGCTATGATCCCATAGGCAAGTTTTGAGTTTGGACCGATCACAACATCCCCTTCCACCACTATATTTCTCTCCTCGAATCTCGTATCCGGTGGTATCACCAGTTTCTCGAGCATCTGTAAACTCTCCAGTTTTAATCTTTAAAAAAGGTTTTGCTCTTCTGAGAATTTTGTGTTCCTGCTCGGTTCAAGACGAACTGAGTACATACTCAATGCAAAAACAGAAATAACTTGGTTTCAGTTTTCCAGTATGGGGGACAGAGAGAGCATCGATAAGACCATTAAAGCTGGAGAAATACTCCAGGAAGTTGTTTCGAGAGCTGTTGAAATGATAAAACCTGGTGAGAAATTGCTTCACGTGGCAGAATTTGTTGAAAAAGGGATAACCGAAAGAGGAGCACTCCCAGCCTTNCCATGCAATATCTCAATAAACAGTGATGCCGCTCACTTCACGCCCAGAAAAGGAGATGATAGAACATTTCAGAATGGCGATGTAGTCAAGCTGGATGTAGGAGCGCACATTGACGGGTTTATTGCCGACATGGCTGTAACTGTTGATCTTGGAGATAACTCGGATCTGGTAAATGCAGCAAAAGAAGCACTAAAAGCAGCCATAGAAGTTGTAAAGGCTGGTGTTTCCACAACAAAAATTGGAGAAGCCATTGAGAATACCATTAAAGATTACGGGTTCAAGCCAATTCTGAATCTAACAGGTCACGGTCTTCTACCATATATCGCTCATGCTCCGCCAAGCATATACAACTACGCTGCAAAAAAGGGTGTGGAACTAAAAGAGGGAATGATTATTGCTATTGAACCCTTTGCAACAGATGGAGAAGGAATGGTTTCCGAACGGAATGAGTGTGAGATCTACAGCCTGATAAANCCCAAACCGGTTAGAATGAAACCTGCAAGAGAGATCATATCCTTTGCTTTGGAAAGATATAGAACGCTCCCATTCGCAAAACGGTGGCTTCCAAAAGCTCCAGAGATAATTCTCTCAAAAATGGTGAAAGATAGAATTCTCAGAGCCTACCCAGTCTTGGCAGAAGTGTCAAGAGGACTCGTTTCCCAGTGGGAACACACACTGATTGTGGAGGAGGACGGAGCTAAAATTGTGACTGGAGATCTTTAATTTTTGAACTATGTGAGTAGAGAAATCAGAATTCCTGCTGCAACGGCTGAACCTATGACACCGGCAACATTCGGCCCCATTGCATGCATCAGGATATGGTTGTGAGGATCCTCTTCCAGAGCCAATTTCTGAACCACTCTCGCTGACATAGGTACAGCCGAAACACCGGCAGCACCTATCATCGGATTAACTTTCTCCTTCACGAAGAAATTCATGAGCTTCGCGAGTAAAACGCCGCCAGCTGTTGCCGCAGTAAATGCAAATATCCCAAGAGTGAGTACAAGAAGAGTCTGAATCGTGAGAAAACTGCTTGCTTTCATAGTGCTACCAATGGTCAAACCTAAAATAATNGTCATAATATTCATCAGTTCCTCACTCGCACCCTTGGCAAGTCTATCAGTAACACCACTCTCCCGGAACAGATTTCCAGTCATGAGCATACCAATCAATGGGAGGGCTTTTGGAGCTATAAACCCGGTCACGATAATAGTTAAAATTGGAAAGATGATTTTTTCTCTTTTTGAGACTGGTCGTAGCTGTTTCATTCTTATTCTTCTCTCAGATTTAGTTGTCAATGCCTTTATAACAGGAGGCTGGATTATGGGAACAAGAGACATGTAGCTGTACGCTGCCACGGCGGTGGCTGCCAGAAGATGGGGAGCAAGCATCGTTGTCGTGTAGATAGTTGTGGGACCGTCAGCACCTCCTATTATCCCAATAGAGGCAGCTTCAGCAGGCGTAAAACCCAAAAAGAGAGCTGCAATCAACGCAGCAAAGATGCCTATTTGAGCTGCTGCTCCCAGTAAAAACGTTTTGGGATTTGCAAGAACCGGTGAAAAATCTGTTAACGCGCCAAGTCCCAAGAAAATGAGAAGTGGTGTAACTTCTGTGTAAATCAAGTATTTCAGCATCAGGTCAAAAATGCTTCCCTCCTCGGCAAGGTCGCTGTAGGGAATGTTGACGAGCAGAGCTCCAATCCCAATAGGAACGAGTAAAAGAGGCTCCATCTTTCTGAAAATACCCAAGTAGATCAGAGAGAGAGCAACACCTATCATCACGAAGTTTCCCAAAAAATCCTGCATCGGGAAACCTATCATCCAATCACCGCAAGAACATCACCTGCTTCGATTCTCTGTCCTTCTTTTACCCTTATCTCCCTCACAGTCCCTTCAATAGGACTTACGATTTCGTTTTCCATTTTCATGGATTCTACAATCATTATTGGATCTCCAACTCCAACTCTGTCACCCGGAGCAACAAGGATTTTAACAACAACACCTGGTAGCATTGCCGTTACGATGCCCTCCTCAGCTTCTATTTTTTCCACTTTTTCAGAAACCTTTTCAATGATTACCGGCTCTTCTTCAGTTTCCTGTCGATAAATTCTTTCCATTCCTCTCTCATAACTCTCCTCNACGAAAACCTCCGCCTCTTTGTCTCCAAGCTTTATTCTGTAAACACCCTCCTCAATTTTTTCAACGCCAACCCTGTACTCAACACCATCAACTCTAATTCTGTAGTACTTCACTTATACCACCTCAATCCTTCAATTTTACCTGCATTCCTCCAAGATGTGGAAGTTCTCATTTCAGGAACTTTTTTGGATTCATACTGCTTTATTGCAGCTACGAGGGCCACAAGTTCAGCTTCTGTGAAACTGGTCTTTAATTCTTGTTTTTTTATCTTTTCTTTTATCCTTTCAGTAACCTGCTCACCAAAAACTCTACCCATTATCCACATGAGAAAGGCTATAAGTGAGAGAGTTGCAAATACACCGCCCATTCCAAGGGCTGTTGCATAAACCCCGAAATTCATTGGAAGCATTGGAGCTATGGAGTTATTGCTTATTTTTAAATTTTGCTTCTTGAAAACATCAACAACTCATCGGAATAAAATGCCGAGGACTCATGTATCGAGTAATTCCGACGAAAAAGTTGCTTTCTGATAAGTTCTTCTCCTTCAGAAATATAAATAATGTATCAAATACGCCGGGGGTGGGACTTGAACCCACGCGCCCTTGCGGGCACCAGCTCTCAAGGCTGGCGCAGTGCCTCTCTGCAACCCCGGCAGAGTTGCTCACCTGAATTTTTTCTGCGCCCGGACACTTCCGGACACATGCCACTAAACACTCATTGGTTATGTTTATGAGACTTGTGGTGTATCAAAGCGTATTGAAAAATATTTAATCGAAAAACAAGGGAACAAGAAAGCAGATAAACAAGAAAAATTTAACTCAGCACCTGCCTGATCTTCTCCAGAGACTCCGGATTCTCAAGTGCAGAGGTATCACCAAGTTCCGTTCCAGCGACAATTGACCTTATGAGTCTCCTCATAATCTTGCCACTTCTCGTCCTTGGCAAATCCGGTACAAATATTATTCTCTCAGGTTTGAATGGTTTTCCAAGCTGTTCAACGATGAGCGACTCTATTTCTTTCCGTATCTCGTCATTCTCCTCGAATCCAGGTTTTAGAGTGACAAATATCCAGAGAACTTCTCCTTTCAGTTCGTGAGGCACACCTATGCATGCAGATTCCTGAACGGCCTTGTGGGAGTTGACGATCGTCTCCACTTCTGCCGAACCCATTCTCTTTCCAGCAACTTTCACAACGTCATCTGCTCTACCAAGGAGATACCAGTAGCCATCCTCATCTATGTAAGCCCAATCCCCATGATACCACACCCCTCTCCACCTGCTCCAGTACGTTTGGATGTATCTCTCGGGGTCGTTCCAGAATCCTCTTGTCATTGAAGGTGCAGGTTTCTTGCAGACAAGATATCCAACCTGCTGCCTGACCGGTTTCCCGGAGTCATCGAACACATCAATGTCCATTCCCAATCCCTGGTAACCGAGAGTCGTTGGTTTGAGAGGCATAACAGGTGAGGGAAGTAGGAAACATCCAAAGATTTCAGTTCCACCGGAGAGGTTGATGATTGGACACCTTTCCTTTCCAACATCCTTTAACAGCCACATCCAAGTATCATGATCTATCGGTTCTCCTGTATTNCCAGTAGCCCTCAAACTTTCCGTATCGTATTCCTCTATCAATTCACTGCCATATCTTTTCAGCATTCTGAAAACAGTCGCGGAACCACCCAGAATAGATATCTGATAGTCCTCAATCATTCTCCATATTCTCCCCTCTTCTGGATAGTTGGGAGCTCCCTCGAATATCACGTGAGTACCACCAAGATGCTGGCATCCAATTATCTGCCAGGGACCCATCATCCAGCCTATATCCGTTATCCAGAGGAAAACATCTTCTGATTTTAAGTCGAGATTGAAGTAGATTTCCTTGCTACTCTGGAGAAGAGCTCCTGCATGCGATATCACAACTCCCTTCGGTCTACCGGTTGTTCCGGAGGTGTAGAGAAGAAGAGCGGCATCATTTGGATCCATCGCAACACTCTCACATTTTTTGCTTTCAGTAATTTCGTGCCAGTAGATGTCTCTTTCCTCTTTCATTTCCACTTCTTTCCCAAGTCTGCTGACAACCACAACTTTATCGACTTCAGTTCCTTCAATAGCCTTGTCAAGTTCAGATTTTAGTGGAACCTCTTTTCCCCTTCTATACGACCCATCAGCGGTTACAGCAACCTTTGCTCCGGAATCAACGAGTCTTGTGTTTACTGCTGCAGCACTGAAACCGGAAAAGATGGGCATGGCAACTGCCCCTATTTTGAATGCAGCGATGAGAGATATAACAGTTTCAGGCAGCATGGGTAGATAGATGGCAACAACATCGCCTTTCCCAACGCCAAAAGACTTCAGAACGTTTGCAAACCTGTTCACCTCCCTGAATAACTCGAGATAGGTATATTTCTTGACCTCTCCATCTTCTCCTTCCCAGATTAGTGCAAGTTTGTTTCTAAGGGGTTTTGCATGCCTGTCAAGAATGTTGTGAGAGACATTTAGTTTCCCACCAACAAACCAGTCAGTCCACTCTATTCCTCGAGATGAGTCGTATATCTTTTTGTAAGGTTCAAACCATTCAACTTTCAGTGTTTTTTCTGCTTTCTCCCACCACCACGCTATATCACTTACCGATTTCTCTACAAGTTCTTTATAATTTGATATGCCCTCAGAATCCATGAACTCCTTCACATTTGAGACCTCAACCAATTCCTTTGGAGGGTTCCAGATAAAGCTCATAATTTTTCTTGCANAAGCCAAAAAATAAAGTTTATGATTTAATTTGAGTAAAAATGCTCACAGATCAACACTTTCTAAACTGCACAATGCCATCTACAATNCCCTCTGTAATCTTTCCAGCCCTTTTAAGGTATTCCAAGCACGCTGCAGTTTCCCCAATTGCAAGAAAGCGATTTAAACTATCCAGCTGGCTGTAATCCCCAGTTGACCAGTTCACTTCTTTTGCTATGTCTTCAAGTTTTCTCCAGTTTTTATTGAGAAGATTGAAAATTTCATCAATTCTGGTGAGATAATGTTCGACAAGTTCCTCAATTCTTTTCCTTGGGTTCCTGATTATCTCTCCGTGAGCTGGGTAAATGATTTCCAGATCAAGTTTCATGAGTTTTTGAAGTGACTTAAGATAGTCTTCTACTGGATTTCTACCAGGAAAATACGGATAGGGGCTTATGTGAGGTGTTGTGTCACTCAGAACTGTATCTCCAGAAAAAAGGATTCCCTCCCGGTAAAAGCAGAGATGTCCCGGAGTGTGACCGGGAGTGTGAATAACTTTAAAACCATAAATTTCATTTCCATCTGAGAGAGTTTCTATTCTTGCCTTTACTGCAAGTTTCATGGACGAGAGTATTTTTGTAAAGGCTGTGTACTTTTCTGGAACTCCGTATTCTTTGCAGTATTTTAGGTAGAACTTCAGAAAGTTGTCAGGGTGAGTGTAAACTTCGAGCAACTTCACTTCATTCTGATGTATGTAAGCTTGAACAGGCTTGAAAAAGATTAAACCAACGTGGTCAATATGATGGTGGGTAATAAGAACCTTGTCAACTTTACCGAACTTCTCAGTAAATTTGCTTATTTGTTCAGCCTGTTCAGCGGAGCAGAAGCCCCCATCAATAAGCACACTTGAGTTAACAAGATAAACAAATATCTCGCCACCACTTTCAAGTGGCATGTCAAGTTTCAGTACCTCTACATCCACAAGTGAACTTTTNGGCAGGTTATTAATCGATTGCGGTTTATTNACCTCCTCCAAACTCTTTCGGTTTACTGATGAGTTAAGAATTTATTCACCAAAGTTGGAGGAGAAGCAAATGGGTATCTTAGAGGAGATAAGGAGAATAGAGGAGGAGTTGAAGAGGACTCCTTACAACAAAGCGACAGAACATCACATAGGACGTTTAAAGGCCAAACTTGCAAGACTAAGAGAGGAGGCCGAAAAGAAGAGAAAGAAGACNGCTGGGAGAGTTTTCTCCGTCAAAAAGGAGGGTGATGCTACTGCGGTACTTGTGGGATACCCATCTGTGGGGAAGTCCACAATTCTTAACANACTGACTGGAGCCAAAAGCGAGGTTGCTGACTATGATTTTACAACACTCAGACCGGTTCCAGGAATTCTCGAATACAAGGGTGCCAAGATCCAAATAGTTGACANTCCTGGACTCATAGAGGGGGCAGCATCTGGTAGAGGACGGGGAAAAGAGGTGTTGTCGTTTGTCAGGGCAGCAGACTTAATTATCATTATTGCCGATGTTTTTNCTATTCATACTATTGATATTATAAAAAAGGAGCTCTATGAAAGTGGAATCAGACTCGATGAGAGACCAGCTGATATAGTGATCCGGAAAAAGGAGAGAGGAGGTATACGTATAAGCAGCACAGTTCCACTCTCTCTTGATGAAAGAACCATTACTGGAATCCTCAGTGAGTACAAAATACACAGTGCAGATGTGACAATTAGAGAAGATATTACAATCGAGCGGCTCATAGACGTGCTCNATGGAAATAGAGTTTACATCCCTTCCCTGACAGTCATTAATAAAGTGGATCTGATGGATGTCAGGGCAGATGGAGCTGTCAAAATTTCNGCAAAGAGGGGTATTAATATAGATGAGCTTAAAGAAGCCATCTTTCGAAAACTGGATTTAATAAGAGTGTATCTAAAGCCACCAGGGGGTAAACCAAATCTGGATGAACCGATGGTTCTAAGAAGAGGAGCAAGAGTTGAGGATGTGTGTCGCAGACTTCATAAGGATTTTCTGAATAATTTCAGATACGCCAGAATCTGGGGTAGATCTGTAAAGTTTGAAGGTCAGAGAGTTGGCCTTGAACACATCCTTGAGGACGGCGATATTTTAACTATATACGCCTGACATCGGTTTTTACTAATTTTGTCAAAACTGGTAATTTCTTTTTAACTCAACCATTCCAAATAACTGAATAAAGACTCTGAAATAAGGAAGATGAGGTGATATGAAATGGTAGTAGTGAAGTTATTTACGTCTCCTACTTGCCCGTACTGCCCGAGAGCAGCAGAGGTGGTAAGGAAGGTAGTTGGAGAAGAGGGTGTAGTTGCCCTTGAGTTCCCAGTTAATACTGATGAGGGTATGAAGGAGGCTCTAAAATTCGGGATAAGGGCTGTTCCTGCTATTGTCGTAAACGATGAGTTTATATTTGTTGGAGTTCCCGATGAGAGGGAACTGAAAATGCTCATAAGGAGACTGAAAGGAGGTGTTGTGAATGAAGCAGCTTAACACTGAAAATTTTGAGAAAGCTATAAATTCAGAAAAGCTGGTAGTAGTTGATTTCTACGCTGATTGGTGTATGCCATGCAGATACATCAGCCCAGTGCTTGAAAAACTTGAAAAGGAAATGGACAGCAGAGTAGAGTTCTACAAACTTAACGTAGATGAAAATCAGGAACTGGCATTCGAATTTGGTATATCGAGTATTCCAACAGTCCTGTTCTTCTACAAAGGAAAGGTTGTTGGAGGGTTCATAGGTGCAATGCCCGAAAAAGCTGTAAGAGAAGAGATTCAGAAAGCACTGGATAAAATTTCAGCATCTTAGCAGCAGTGATGCTGAAATAAATGTGAACTATTCAAACAGAAGCCATATATGAAGTCAGTGAAAGAATTCGTTTCCACATTGAACTGTGAAAATCTCCTGGAGTGCATATTTGGACTCAACTCCATGGACATACGCGTTTATGATGTTTTAACTCAACTGGGATGTGGAAGAGTTGAAGATGTCAGCAGAACACTGGAGAAAAGGGAAAGTAGCGTGTACAAGTCTCTCCAAAAACTTTTGATGGCTGGCATTGTTTACAGAGAAAAGAGAGTATTTAATGAGGGAGGTTACTGTTTTATTTACAAGCCTGTACCCAAAACTGAACTGATCAGAGAGGTTCTGAGGATTGTTGATGAATTCTGTATTAGGGTGAAGGAAGTAGTAGGTGAATTCGCACATGATAGCAATTCTTGGCTGTCAGGGATGCGGGACGTGTAGCAGAGTCTGCCCTGTGCCTGGGGCCATTATAAGAAATGGTGGGAAGGTTGTGAAGATTGATATGGAGAAGTGCAAGGAGTGCTACGAATGTGTTAAAGCTTGCCCTTATGGTGCTCTGGTTATCATGGATTGATGCTGACTTGACGAAGCTGGATACTATGAAGATGAAACCAGNAGAAATTGAAAAGAGAGTTCTGAACACGGAAAACGTTGTAGAAATTTTGGGTGAGGATGAATACGCTAAAAAAGCCACGGAACTTCTGATTAGGTATTCAGAACCGGGTAAAATTCCAGCAGAGGAAATTGATGAGGAGCTGACCCTTTTGTTTGAGTATTATAAACTTGCAATACCAGTTTCGTCGATTTATGGCTCTCTGTCGTGGAATATGAGGACGTATACAGGATGTGATCTTGAAATTCCATATGTTGTAAGATTTTTCTTCAAGAAGCTTGCGGAAGATGGTGAATCCTCGTGGGAAGATGCTGTGGAGAGATACTTCGCTGCAATTGGAGAGTCAGAACCTGGAATTTATGTCAGAATTTTTGCAGAAATTGTGAAACTTTCGANGAAGCTTTTGATTTGCGCTGAAGATATAGTTGATGTGTCCATGAAGTACGGTAGAGATGGAGGCGTTGTGATAGCTGAGCTTAAAGGTGCTGGGCTGATAAGTCCAGCAGTTGGATGCGGAAGATTTGGAAGAGNCAAAGCCCCACTTTACCATCTGAACAGATTTTTCAGCATTCTCGCTCAACCGAAGGGTTAATTACTCTATTCAGACTGCATCTCATGTATCCTTCATCAAAATATATTCCCTATCACTAAACCCTATTAAATGGTCAGGATTGAACNTGTTGACGATCTTGATATATCTGCCGTAATGAAAATGGATGCAAATGGAAGTTTTGGAAGTACTTGATTTTGAGCGATTTGTTTCTCTCTCAATTTCTGTTGATTGTGGCACTGAAGTACTTGCAGCTATCACAGATACGATTCCACTTTCCAACACTA
>MTNC01000100.1 GCA_002010285.1 Archaeoglobus sp. JdFR-41
AAAAAATTTAATTTAAAAAAGATGTAAATACTCAGTAAAATTTTCAACCCTTCATTTCTCTTAATTTATCAATGAGTTCTGGCACTACCTCGAACAGATCAGCAACAGCTCCATAATGGGCAACACCGAATATGGGTGCCTCTGGATCTTTGTTTATTGCGATGATGAGTTCACTGTCCTTCATACCCATTACATGCTGGAAAGCACCACTGATACCCAGAGCAAGATAGAGTTTGGGCTTCACAACCTTTCCCGAGATACCCACTTGTCTGTCCTTGGGAAGCCATCCATTGTCTATTACAGGTCTGCTCCCTGCCACAACCCCACCCAGAAGATCAGCAAGTTCCTGAGCAAGTTCGATATTTGATTCGTCTTCAATACCTCTCCCTACAGAAACGATGATGTCGGCCTGGGTGATATCGATCTCTCCGACCTCTGGCTCAATATACTGCACAAAGTTTCTTGCCGGTGTTTTTGACGGTTTTATTCCTGCTTCAACAATCTCTCCATTTACCTCGCTTCCCTCCTTGAACACACCCTGTCTGACTGTCAGAACACAGGGCATCGACTTTATCTTCAAATCAGCCATCAACTTACCCTGAAAGAGGTATCTGGACACCTTGACTCCATCGCTGACATCGACGCCAACAACATCAGTTACAACTGGAGCGTTGAGTTTTGCAGCGAGATAAGGTGCATACTCACCTCCCTCAGCTGTATTCCCTATGAGAACAACATCCGGCTTCTCCTTTTCGAACAGTTGCATAAGAACATCAATGTATAGCTCTGGGTTGTAGTGCTCCAGACTATCATCCTCAATCTTCCATACTTTGTCGGCGTATTTGGCGAGTTCGGAGGCAAATTCATCTACCCCTTTTCCAATGATTACGGCCTCACTCGTTCCATCTCCCTTAATGGAGTTAGCCAGATTTAACATTTCAATGCTTAGTGGGTTCAGCTCTCCGAATCTGTGTTCAGCAACTGCAAACACTCTCATTATATCAACCCCCTATCCTTCAGAATATCAATAATCTTCGTAGCAATTTCAGAAGCGTCCCCCTCAAGCATTTCTGCCTTTTTAACTGGTGGAAGGTACATCTTCTCAACTTCAACTGTTGAAACTGTTGGTGACACGCTCACTTCCTTCATCTCCTTTGTTTTTGCTCTCTTTATACCCATAATTGAGACGTATCTGGGCTCATTTATACCGCTCTGAATTGTAAGAACACATGGAGTTGGAAGTTCATCCTCTTCCTGATATCCTCCCTCAAGTTCCCTTGTAACCCTCACTTTTCCATCCTCGATCTTTACACTTGTAACAGCAGTTGCAAATGGTAGATCCAGCATTGCTGCAAGAAGNACGCCAACCTGAGCATTGTTAAGATCCTGACTCATGAGACCGGCAAAGATCATATCGAAGTTCTCATTTTTTATTGCCTCTTTTATGACTTCGGCGGTTTGATATGCATCAAGAGATGTGTCAACAGGTATTTTAATAGCTCTATCTGCTCCCATTGCAAGACATTTTCTCAACGTATCATCGCAATTGGTACCTACACCAACCACAGTAACCTCTCCTCCCTTCTCCTCCTTGATTCTTATTGCCTCTTCTACAGCATANCTGTCCCAGTCGTTTATGTCATAAACAAGACCGCTTGATTCAACATTTTTCCCGTCACTGCCCACTGCGATCTCTGACTCCGGATCGGGGGCATGTTTTGCCAAGACGATGATGTTCATCCAATCACCTCCACCCGGCGTAGATTTAGGTTGAATAAAAAATTTCCCATTTTTTCGAATCGAGGTTTCCCATCACATTTATTTTAGCTGAGATTGATACAGGTGAAGGATAAAACGCTTCAGCACACTTCAAAGGTTTATAACTGCTGCAACAGCAAATTGAAAATCACATAAAAATTGACGTCTATAAAGCTGATGATACTACTAAGTAATACCTGAGCATGAACCGAACGATCTCCTGAAAATTACTTTATTTCGGTTACAACTATCTTTCTCACACCCGGGATCAGCTCTGCTTGAACGTTCATCGCCTTGAAAACTCCCTTCAGATAGTGTATGAGCAATTTTGTTTCATTTCGGGAAGATAGAACAAGTACCGTCACTCCATCCTCGTGTTTCACTTTGAGAATGTTCTTGTATTCTAAGTGCTTGAAGACGTCTCTCAAGCCCAGACCTCTGAGCTTGAACTCTATTCCACTTTCATACCCCACATCTTCAATTGTTTTCCACAGCTCTTCATCTCCATGGTCGTTTACGAAATCGAGGAGTGCTATCCAGATTTCGAGGTCTACGATTACATGATCTCTGCCCATCAGAAACTCTTCATACTTCTTTATTTCCTCCACATGTCCTGGTTCTTCCGCCACTTCAGCGTACGTGATAATAGCGGTTCTTATTATATCAGAAATCGTTTTGTTTTCCTCCTCTGACAGTCTTTCCAGGATTTCACTGATCCTATCGTCCACCGCAACTGAAAGTCTTCTGAGCTTTGAACCCATACCAAATCTACAAAGTTAGGGTATAAAAATGTTGTGAAATAAATAATCCTATCCTATACTTAATCTAAAGATTTCTTATTCAAATTTCAGATTTTGTTTTTTAGTTTATTACATTTTAATACATTAACATACACAAGTCTATAGTAACATAAAAAAGGATGTTGCATCATAAAAAAATTTATTATTCTTCTACAGAACCCGCAAAAGTCAACAAAATGCCCAATCAGGGAGAAAATCGTAGGAAACGGTAATGGATAATCATATAATTATGTGGGGTGTGTGAAATGGGTGGTTTTGCAGCGGGCGGGGAGGTAATGACACCTGATAAATTTATCNACATCGGTCCATTCGAAGCGCTTTTTCTCCTCGCTCTCGGCTTTTTTGGCGGTATGCTCAGTGGATTTATAGGTAGTGGTGGAGCATTTGTTTTAACTCCGGGAATGATGTCGATTAATGTCCCAGGACCTATTGCTGTTGCCAGTAACATGTGTCACAAGTTTCCAAAGGCTATGATCGGTGCTTATCGAAGATTTAAGCTGAAACAGCTTGACCCAAAACTTGCAGCTGTTATGGCGCTTTCAGCCATAGCAGGTGTGCAGATGGGAATTCAGATTCAGAAAAAAATACTGGAAACTTATGGTCCAACCGGTACGAATCTCTACGTAAGCATAGCATTCGTAATTGTCCTCCCATCAGTTGCTCTGCTACTCCTGAGAGATGTCTTCAAGGCAAGAAAATATGGTATCGGAGACACCGAACCTAAACTGGCAAAGAAAATCGAGGAGAAGTTCAGAATTCCACCAATGATAAAATTTGAAGTTGCAGGTAGAACACAGTCACTCTGGCTNACAGTACCCACAGGATTTGCGACGGGATTTCTGGCTGCTACAATTGCAGTTGGCGGCTTCATAGGTGTACCATCCATGATATATCTCGTTGGAGCTTCAAGCACAGTTGCAAGTGGTACGGAACTCGGTATTGCATTCGTTATGGGTTCTACGGGAACGTTCACCTGGGCATACCTGCTTGGTGCTGTTGATTTCAGGCTTACAACCCTGATACTTGCAGCCTCACTGATAGGTGTTCAGATAGGTGCCGTGGGAACCACGTACGTCAGACAATACTATATCAAACTTGCAATGGCTACAGTCATGCTCTTGGTAACAATAAGTCGAGCTCTGGCCATTCCAGGCTACCTAGTAGAACTTGGATGGATTTCAATGGATGAAAACGTCAAAAACATACTTGATTCACTCGTCTTTCCGATAATGGTTGTGGCAATGGTTTCCGTGACACCGATTGTGGCAGTTCCAATGNTGAGAGTTCGGCAAAAACTCAGAAGATTAGGCTTGCTCGACAAAGCCATTGTCGCATCTGCTCATGCCAGAGGTGGAAATTTGAAGAGACTTGGCATATTTGGTGTACTAACCTCTCTGAACTACTACTGGCTATTCCACGATCCTGACTGGTGGCCAAAATTCATAACATCCATACCCCACGCCGACCCATTTACCGCAGCAGCTCTTTCAATAGGAGTGGTTATACTTGCCATGTACTGGTCACTGATACACGGAAGTTTTGCCCACGCATTTCTTGATCTTATAAAAGTCACAGCACTAAGGGAGGATCTGGCAAAGGCGATAGCAAAAGAAGGATACGAAGGGATAGACTCATGGGCTCAAACTGTAAGGAGAAAGGAGGCGTATCCGGTATGAAGTCCGCTTTTTCTGTGATTTCCCTTATCCAATTTATTTTAAATTTTCCAGATTACATGGGACACAGTTTCCTCTACACTCCCTGGCCGTACTGGTAAAATTTTCAGTGTCCAACCTGCAAAATTCCACTGGCTGCAAGCACCAGTATGGCAACTTCCGCTATTGCAATTGCTGCATATACGAAATCCTTTTTCTTTATTAAGATAGGAATTATGCTAATGTAGCATACTATTGTGAGGACTGCAAGAAAAGCCAGCATCAGGAGATTGAGAATGTCACCGTAACCAATTAGACTTATCCAGCCCCAGCCTGTTGGCATTTCAGCCTCCTCGATAAATGTATGTGTATCCTTTGACCACAACTCTGTAATCTTTTCATAATCAACGTAAGGAGGGTAAACTCCATCAACATATATCCCAAAGCTCACAACAAGCAAAACTATACCGACCAAGCTACCATAATAGAGTATTGAGGAGTAAATCCGCTGTTCTTCAGTTATAACAGGTTTCCTATCATAAAATTCCTTTTCCCTTACAACCATATTCCCACCCCTTTAAGCAAAGCTCTCAAACCNGCAAAAACCAGAACTGCAATCACTATTTTTCTGACAGTCTTTGGCTTGGCTTTAGCAAGAACTCTCACTCCAACGTATGACCCAAGCATAATACCAAGAACAGACGGAACAGTGATTATGGGAAGAACGCTACCATTGTTTAGATAAACCCANGCTGCAGATGTATCTGTTATAGACAGCAAAAATTTACTTGTTCCGGCTGCTATTTTCAGTGGTGCACCCATGTAAAGATTCAAAACAGGAACGTTTGCCCATCCCGCCCCAAGACCAAACATTCCTGCGATTATACCAATTAACGCAAATATACCAATTGAGGGGAGCGTTCTGTGGACTTTCCACTCTATACTTCTCCCAATTGATTCCTCNTAATATATTCCATAAATACCCAGAGCCTGTGAGATTGTGTCCGGTTTTTCAACTCTCGGAAATTCGACTCTCTTGCTCTTTACCATCACAACTGCGATAACCAAAATTGTAATACCAAGAAGAGTTTGAGTTATCCAAGTTGGTAGAGCAAGTCCTATGAATGCACCGGCTATGGAGCACGTTGAAGCAACCAAAGCAAGCGGCATCGCAAGCCTGAGATTTGCCAATCCTCTTCGTAGTAATCCTGGACCAGCTGCAAGAGCGCCCGCCAGTGCCACAAAAAGACCTGCACCTCTAACGTAATCAAGATGAAAAGGGAAAAAACCGCTGACAAGTGGAACAAAAAGAACCCCACCTCCAACTCCAGCCATTACTGCAAGTATCCCGAGAAAGAACGTAAAAACAAATAGGATTACTGGCCACATCCACCAAGCAATTTCAATCATTTTCAACCCTCCAAGTTTGGGGATTAGATAGCCAGAAAACTATATAACATTTACTAAAAAAAATATCATGATATTAAATTGTAATAAGATGCCATCTCATATCATATTTAATATGCCAATCTATGAAATTTACTGAAAGAGGCATTTAGTGCATCTTATCTCGTCCGGATCAACTTCAACCCGTTCGTATCCCGGTTTGCACACAACAACTGGAGATTTTGTTTCAAAAATTATCTCTCTATACGGGTCACCATGCAAAAGTCGTTCAAAAAAGCTCTTTTTCTTCATACCAAAGATAATGAAATCGGGGTTGAGCACTTTTTCAAGCCTCAAAACTTCTTCAGCTACGCTACCGAAGAAGATCTTAACCTGTCTCACCTGAAAGCCTACTTCCACGAGTCTATCCTTGTAAAAATCAACGAATTTCGATGCCCTTAATCTCATCCTCGTAAAGATTTGCACTTCCTTTTTATGGGAGGCAACAGGAGGAACTTCAACCTCGATACAAAAAATAAGATATACATCAGCCCTGAACCCAGCTTTACCAAGGAATACAAGCCTTTCAGTTGCTACTCTCCCACACTCTGTGTCATCTATTACAAGAATAACTCTTCCTCTTTCAGGGCTGGATTGAGATTCCTCTTTCATATTATCCCATACACTTTCACACAACCTCTGAAGGCTTATTTCCAAGCATAAAATAGTGAGGTTTCAACTTTATATAGATTGCTATTTAAAAAAACACATGATTAAATGTGAAATGAGAGGAAAACAACACAACAAATCAAAAAGTTTATCTTGAATTTTGTAATAAAAATAAATGGTGGTTAAATGGAGTACGTTTTCTGGTTGACTGTACTTTTCATTTTCACCTTTTTAATAGGTATCATAGCCCCTATTTCGGGTGTTGGGGGCGGCGTTCTTTTTGTACCCCTCACAACTGCTTTTTTCCCGTTTAACATCGACTTTGTAAGAGGTGCAGGTCTAGCAATAGCTTTAACATCCGCTCTTTCATCCTCACCCAGACTGATTTCAAAGGGTCTTGCAAATCTCAAGGCATCCATGGTGATCGCCACAGTGTCAATAATGTCATCAATTGCTGGCAGTGTTCTTGGTCTGTGGATTACAAATGAAATACCTGAAGGAAAGCACTACATCACCATAGCACTGGGTATTACCCTTTTTTTCATCTTTCTTGTGATGATTAAAAGTAAGAAGGTGGAATTCCCAGAAGTTGATAAATTTGATCGAATTTCTATCAAGCTTGACGTTACCGGAAGATGGTATGAACCCTCCAGAGATGANGTNGTGGAATACCGACTAACGAGATTTCCATATTCTCTACCCGCCTTTGCAGGTGTAGGTATAATCGCAGGAATGTTTGGTCTTGGGGCGGGATGGGCAAACGTTCCTGTTTTGAATCTGGTAATGGGTGCACCTCTGAGAGTTGCAGTATCAACAAGCATGCTCATTATAACACTCAATGATTCAGCTGCACTGTGGGTGTATATCGCAAAAGGAGCCGTTTTGCCTCTAATTATAGTCCCATCTGTAATGGGTGTTACGATTGGTGCCAGAATCGGAGCTATGATAGCCGAAAGAGTAAGACCAAGAATAATAAGGCTCGCAGTACTCGCAATAATGCTTCTTGCAGCTGTTCTGGACATTCAGAAGGGTCTTGCAGGACTGGATATAATATAGGGTGATGAAAATGGACGTTGAAATCGAGGAGGAATACCTGAGATTCGCAAGTGTTGTAAGGTGGACAACAACTTTTGGACTCTTGCTATTACTGATCTCATCAACGATGTATTTCTTGGACATTGATCCATTTGTCGAACCTGACAGAGTCGTTGAAACCTGGCATCTACCAGCAACAGAGTTCTGGAAGGAGAATACAGGAGCAGAGATTCANGGATACTCAGAGTTCCTGAATCCCATACACCCAGACAATGTTGCGATTTTTTCCCTGTTTATCCTCGCTCTGGCGCCAATTATTGGAATACTAAGCATACTACCAAAATTCAGTGGAATATACAGAATCCTTGCAATTATCGTCATTCTTGAACTNGTATTCGCTGCAGTGAGGCCTCTGATTCTTGGCGCATTTGGTGAGTGAGGCTAAAAAAATTAAACAATTCTAAATATCACCACATGGGCCAGTCTGCTTCAGCAAATGCTTCGCCCATCTGGTCAAGCCATCCATCCAGCCATTGTTTGGTTTTTGTGAGNGTGCCAACCTCCACGCTGTACAGATTTATGATGCCAAGTATTTCACCCTCCCTAACCTGGCCATCAGCAACCGGATAGAAAACAACCCTGTTGGCAATTCTTTCCTCCTCAATTTTCTGGAGTGGAATATCTGCATAGAGGTCAACAAAAGTCCCGTAGGCATGTCTCATAATACTGAGTGGATAAACAATCGTATTTCTTGGTATTCTAACTTTTTTGATTTTCAGAACGCATGGTTCTGCATAACTCACCTTCTTATTTTCATCAGCTATCAGAACCTCCCAGCTTGCAGTTGGTGCCCTCTTGTAACCAAATGGTTCCACAGTAACCTTTTTCTTTATGATTCCACCACCGCTTCTGTAAACAAGATTTACATTTTGCGGTTCCCTCTCCATGATAACACTTTTTGCGTCCTTCACACCGACATAGTAAACATTTATAACACCGATCAAATCTCCTTCTTCTATCTTTCCATCCTCAATTGGTAGAAACACAGCCTGCTGGATCTTTTTCTCATCTTCAACTCTGGAAGGTTTACCGAGCTGGACAACATCAAGTACAGAGCCGTAAGCATTTCTCATAAATGCCAGAGGTACAACAACCGTATTGGGGGGTAGTTTTACTTCTTTTATATTTATTCTTACAATCTCACCTTTTTTAACTCTCACGTCTTCGTCTGCTATCAGTAACTCCCACACGCCAATATGACTTCTTGTATAACCAAAAACCTTTGTTTCAATCGTTTCACGGTAAATATTTCCATTATCTCTCCAAGTAAGATTTGCTTCTTCGATTTCTTCCCTCAGCTCAACTTTTGGTGGACCAAGTCTGAATATCTTGGAAAGCAGTCCGGTTCTTATGAAGAAAACCTTCAAAACCCCAACGAGGTCTCCCGCTTTAACAGTTCCATCATCTATGGGCACAAACAATACCTGATCTATACACTTGCTCTCTTCAACCCTTCCCGGAATTCCACACTCCACGACGTCTGTTATAGTGCCAAGTGCATGCCTCATGATATGCAGAGGACCAACAATTGTATTCTCTGGTACCTCAATTGTCCTCACCTTTATGACCACTGGTTCTCCTTTTCTCACCTCAACATCTTCTTCAGCAATTAGAGTTCTCCATTGGGTTACGGGTGCCATACGGTAACCAAAGGGTTTGAGCTCTACTCTGATTCTGTCCGTGGTGCCGCCAACATTATCAACCCAGTAAACCATTTCAGCCTTCATATCCAACCCCTTCTCACTTTCTACAACAATTAACTGTTATAAATTTTTTTCTAATTTTTGTTAACGTGATGCTAAAAATGACTTATAAAATTATTCACCCAATACCGTCAAGATGATTCTTCGCATGGGTACTCAAGAAGAGTCAAGACCGAACTGAAAAGCATTATGGAACATGAAGACAACAAAAGTAGAACTATAACTGAATCAGGATCTCATGAGTTTAATTCTCCAATCTTTGCCATCTTTTGTCACTTCTGATTTCCAACCCTCTTTTTTCGCCATTACCTCAATATCTTTAACCNAAGGAGGATTGTTCGTGATCACTGTCAGCCTATCAACTCTCTGCATGGCAAGTTTAGTCAGAAGAACCGGATACGGACAGACAAGATCCCTGCAGTCCAGCTCGTATTCATCTCCTGTCTTAACCAGTTTTAACTCCATTGCCACCACCAGCAAGTTCAACGGTCTGATACAGAGTCAGATTTTCTGCAATCAGCTTTCCATTGCTGTAAACGTCGAATAGCTGCTTGCCTTTTCGGAATTTAGCACATAATCCAAATTCAGCCATAATGTGACAGGCACAACCGTTGCTGCATCCACTGATTGCCACGGATTTCTCAACTTTTCTGAATAAGGGCAGAATTCCTTTGGCGTCAATTCTTTTTCCGCAGAAATTCGAGGGGCAGGCAAGATGCATCCGGGGAACATTCAGATCAAAATATCTAGACAGCTCCACCTTCAGAGAATCCACATCAGTGATATCAACGAAACACACATTTTGCCAAGGTGTCAATCGAATTTCTCCGCTTTCACTGAAATCCTCACAGGCATTTGCTATTGCTCTCAGCTTTTCTGAGTTAAGAACTCCAGACTCAACTGGCAGCGTAAAGTATTCCATTCCATTTTCCTGTTTCCCAAATTCGTGTTCTGAAGGTTTTCCAGGCTCAAGTTTAAAATTCTTTATTTCAAACTTCTTTTCCATATCTCTTCGCAGTGCATCAACTCCAAGAACTTCCAGAAAATTCTTAAACCTGGCTTCATGCTTTCCAGAAACTCTGAAGGTTTTGTAGGCTTCAACTATTTCTTTTATGAAGTCAAACACATCTGTCTCCTGAATAACTCCAAAAGGCCTTGCAAACCTGATTCCCGGTCTGGAAATGCCAATTCCGCCTCCAAGATAAACCAGATATCCACTTCCCCGTCTGAGTAGGGAAATATCATGAGCCTCCACCCTTACACAATTCTGTCCGCAGGTAGCTATAGCAATCTTAAACTTGTGAGGAAGAGTTACATAGGCAGGATTACCCGAAAAGAACTCTGTTATTCTCCTAACAAGTTTTCTTGCATCTCCTCCAGTTTTACCTGTTAGGGGGCAACACACAACATTCCTAACATCACCGTGGCAGGCTTCCATAAATGCCTGACCACATAGGTCTGTGGTAAAACCTATTTTACTAAGTTCTCTGAAAATTTCGATTCCCCTTTCTACGTCTATCCAGTGAAACTGGATATCCTGTCTCGTCGTGATTTCTGCATATCCCTTTCCATATTCATCACACAAATCAGCAAGTTTTGATAGTTTTTCCGATGATAATATCCCGCCAGGGATTTTAATCCGCAAAAAGTGACTTGAGTTCATTCCGTCATCTCTCCCAAGGGAATATTTCCACAGAAAGTCATCGATATTGATTTCCACAACCTGAGTTGATTCCATATTTTGATTAACAGTGTTAAGTTTATAAAATTTTCGTGTTTAGCCTTCAAAATTTTTAACTTAAAAGCTTAAAAACGCAACTTTCCGTAGAGCGGATTAAAAGTACAAAGCGGGAAAATTGCTTTAAAACCTCCGCAATACATTCAGGTTCTCAAAATTCCTGAAATTTTCTAAATTAAACATAAATACAGCGCCACTGAATGATTATCAAANACTTCAGTGAGGTGACAGAATGAATGAGAGAATAGAAGCACTGCTTAGGATTCCNCTCATTTTTGTGTATGGAGCAATCCTCTGTCTTCTCGGTTTGATGGTTGGTGCATTATGGTTTGCAATGATCATTTACACATTGCTACTTGGAAAACGTCATAGAGAGCTGGCAAACTTTATGAATGGGTATGCAGCGCTCACCTACAGGATATACAGATACCTACTCTTCGCAACCAATGAACATCCAGAATTAACTCTTAACCCGCTTGAACCATGTGACTTCGAGACAGTCCCAAGTTCGTATGTTTGACTAAATACCTGAGGTTTGCCTTTCCAGAAACAGGTCAAAATGATGAAGTTGCAAGANAAACCACCAGAGTTATTTAATCCACCATAGACAGAGATTCATGCCCATGAAAAGATTAAGAAAAAGAGATGTCAAGAAGATTTCTGCCGAAATTAAAGAAAGATCGGGTGTCGAGGTTAGTGGAACAATGGATGTTATCGATTTCAATGANATTAGTGTGATCTTGGTAGATGGCGAACCTCTTCTTCTGGAATATGATGGGAAACANTATCTTACAGTCTATGGTGCCATTAAACTAAACCCAGAGAAATATCAAGTTACAGTGGACGAGGGAGCTATGAAGTTTATAATGAATGGAGCAGATATAATGAAGCCTGGTATAACTTATGCTGATGAAAGAATAAAGGCAGGTGATTTTGTTTTTGTCACTGTTGAGGGTAAAAAGAGTCCTATAGCCGTTGGAGTTGCATTATGCGATGCTCACGAGATGAAGGGGAAGGGAAAAGCTGTGAAAAATATCAACCACATTAAGGACAAAATCTGGAAACATTTCTTTGGATGAGTTCTCAGATCTCCTTATTTTTCATACACCAATTCTCTGACTCCCAACTCCACATTCTCCTAACTCTGAAAGCCAGTCCTGCATCTCGCTCCACCATTTCTTCGCCACTCATAACTGCAACACCCACGCCGTAAATATTCTCGTTGTGGAAAACAATCACATCGTTAGGTCTTATCTCGTAATGAGCTTCAATAACGCCAGAAGCAAACACCTTTGATTTAGGTTCAAAATCTGCAATCCTAACTGTATATATACCTCTGCCAATTAGATACGCAGCTATTTGAGAGTATATGTCAAGAGAACCTGTTGAAACATCGATTCTGGCAATTCTGTNTTTTTCACTCCTCTTCTTCTTTTCTTTCGTTCTTATATAAAATTCGAGATCTGGNTACCTTCCTCTTACCTCAACTCCCCCAAAGATTTCATAGAGTTCATCAACTCGAGTTCCAAACTGATAATTGAACATGCTTTCAAAAATTTTTGTGAAAAGATCAAACTTCGGAATTTCGGTCCTAACTTTCTCAATCTCCTGCTTCAACTTTGTAATTGCTTTGTGAGAGAGTATACCTTCTTCAGCCGTATATACGATCTCAACACCTTCATATCCCTCAACAGCTTTTTCAACAACACGTCTGTAACCACCCTCAACGTGAGCAATGATTTTTTCGAAATTCCCTTTTTCTATAAACTTTGCGAGCCACGATGACANAAATGCAACCTCTTCATCGCTCCAGTGACCGGTCACAGGGGTGTCGTAATTGGATGCAGGATAGATAAGCTCAAATTCTCGCGGAACAACAAGAGGAGAAGATATTATAATCTCGCTGATGTTAATCTCTACTCTCCTTCTCAGCTCTCTGTGGGTTGGAGAAACCAGATACGGCTTAGTTGCTGTACAGGGAAGAAGAAGCAGAGTTCTTGTTTCAGGTCTGTAGCACTCAAAAACCCTTTTTAAAAAGTATCTAACTTCGAAACGGTATGAACTCTCCATTGTTGCAAACAGACATTTTGATCTCTTGAATCGAGGGAAAAACTTACAGACTCCAGTATGACTCGAGGTTACACTAAAGTCAGAGAGTCTAAGCATTGCAGTGAGTTCTGNATTCAGTTTAACCATCGCTTCAACGTAATTTCTCAGTTCCTCCTTTCTTATCAGAACACGGCACTTTTCAACTTCATTTTCGAGTACGACTGTGTTGTGTTTCGCGATGATTTCAGCCATTTCCTCTTTTTCGAGTTTCTTCAGCTCAGAAACGCTGTATTCTCTACAGATTTCACACCTGCACGGTAATTTTTCTAGATCCTCAATTGAGAGTTCAAATCCTGGAAGGAAATATACACCCTCGTATGCCTTTGAAATCGCAAGAATGTTGTCAACAATGTCTATACCAAGATAAACCAGCAGTGGAAGGTTAAGAGAGGTTGCTGCTGCTACTGCAAACACGGGCCTGAGTTCGGTAACAAGCAGAGACTTAACAAAATCGCGGGGACTTAAAGTGTTTAAACCAGTTAAGATCTTTATTTCCTGTTCTGCTGGTTTCAATTTCTCGTACAACTCGGGAGCGATTTTCTTTACTGGATATGGAGCTTTCCCATAATCAAATTTCTCCAGAATCTCGCTTCCAAACTTGAGAAGACAGGGGGTCTCAATTTTAAATTCTTCATATTCCAATTTCCCAAGTTTTGCCAGTCCATCCCTTTTTTCNAGATAAAACATTGTTCCACCATNATTTCTCAATTTCAAGTTCACAATTTTCCGGTAAGGTCAGAGTTTTCAGATGTTCAATCCATGCACCTGATACAAGAACTTTAAAACTCAAATCCTTCCGTTCGCTCATGAACTCGATCAGGTTTTTCAACGCAATTTCTATTGCTTCTCCTTCAACTAAATCATCATCAGGAATCTCCGCATGTCCTGCAGGATAGATTTCGAGCATCTCTGCTGGCACGGGTCCAAAAACAGGTCGAAGATATAAATCGGCTTTTTGACCAAAATCTGTAGAGACCACAACCAGATCCTTCTCAAACTCAACTCTCTTCAGACATTCTAAATGTCTTCTAACTGCTGGTCGGTAAGCACTCTCAATTCCAGTGTAAAGAAATCTCTTCTTAATTCTGGGATCATAAAGTTCCATAATAGTTCCATACTCTCTTATCTGTCTCCATGCTGAGAGCAGATATGGATGTGCTCTTATTCTCTTTTCAACCAGCTCAAAAAGGGAATTTTCTTTTATTGCCTGTTTTACTACTTTTATTTCCTGAAAGCTAACATAAAGATTGTGTTTGGCAAGAAGCTTTTCTCTCTCACCTTTATTTATTTTTCTGAACTCCTCTGGCGTGTAATCTACACAAACAGGACAGTTACAGGGAAAGTAGCTCAACTCATCAAGTTTTTTCGTTCCGTAAACAGTTAGATACCTGTCATCCTTTGCATAAAGTGCATAAGCCGCGGAATCAAATAAATCGCAACCAATAGCAACTGACATTGCGAAAAGCATGGGATGTCCACAGCCAAAAAGATGAACTGGCTCTACTCTGATGACACTTCTAACCTCGAGAACAATTTTGGCGAGTTCTCTGAATCTATAGGCATCCATGAGCGGAACCACACCACCAACAGGGAATATGTCCCCTGCGATCTCTTTTGAAATCTTTTTAGCGATTTCTGCGGACTTTCTTCTTAGATCTGAGTGAGTTGAGCCCTGTACAGGTAATGCAAGAAGTAAAGATTCTGAAGAGACGATTTCAGCAGCTTCTCTCTCCCGTTCAGCGGTTATTTCCAGATCTCTTTCCGCTGTACTTCTATCAGCGTCTGGTGGTGTGGGTATGTCAAGTGGTACGATGATGTCTGAACCAATTGCCTTTTGAAATTCCACGATTTCCTTGTTTGTTATCTCAACGTCTCCATATACAAGTAGCTGATAACTTCCACTGTCTGTCATCACCGGAAGATCGGTGGAAAGGATGGAATGTACACCATTGTTAAGAGCTTCTTCACGCATGGTTCGATAGATTATATATGCATTTGTAATAACTGCCTGTGCTCCCAGCTTTTCCATTTCTTTGGCTGCAATAAAAGGTATGTTGGGGTTTATAACAGGAAGCAGTGCTGGAGTCTCAATTCTACCGTGAGGAGTATCAATTCTACATATCCTTCCCATAGCATCCTTTGCAACTATTTCAAATCTCATCTGTTTCATTGTACCCAACCTGATTGCAGATGAAAGCTGTGAGCTCATAACCTTTTCTCACAAATTCTCCAACTGATTTTTTAATCAACTCACTTCAAGAATTTTGTAGTTAAACCGCCAAAATTTTAAAGAGATCAAACACATGCGATTAATTAATAAACACAGTTACCGCCAGAACGCCCATGAAACTCGTGGCTGGAGAATGGGAAGATAAAGGAGCATATAGAACTGCGGATCTGTACAGATTTTCTGAGAGTTGTTTTCTTCAAATTGTTGAAATAAAACCAAATACAAATGTTCCTAAGCACTATCACAAGGTTCAGACAGAGATCTTCACAATTCTGAGCGGAAGAGCAAAACTTGGAATTGGTGAGGAGAGTTACGATGCAAAGCCCGGAGATGTATTCGTCTGCAAACCAGAAGACAAACACTGGGTTGAAAACGAAAGTGATGAAATCTTTAGAATACTGGTGTTCAAGTACAACTGGGTTGAAGATGACATTTACTGGGATTAGCTTTTCATCGTCTTTTTCAGGCATATTTACACCTCAACGACCCAACGCAGGTTTAATATAATATCCAGTTAAACTCCTTATATGGCTTATCTGCTTCCCGGAACAAATGGTGTTATGGCTGCGAAAGTTTCAAAATTAACTGGGTTCCCAATCTGTTATTCACAACTTTACAGGTATCCAGACGGAGAGATTTACTTTAGAATTGCTACAGATGTAAGTGGTGAAGACGTAATAATCTTCAACTCTATGTATCCAAAACCTGATCAAACTCTTTTTGAAACAATTGTTATGNCCGATACGGCTCTTGATTCAGGGGCAAATTCTGTTAGCTGTGTGTTCCCGTATTTTGCATATGCAAGAACAATCGAAAGGAGGTTGAAGAGGGAAGCAATACCGCTAAAGGTTGTATCCAGAATCCTCAGAAATTCCGGAATCTCAAGAATATATTTTGTCGACTTTCATCTTCAGGAAAGGGATTTCTTTGGTATAGAGACATGTAATCTCACCGCGATGCGAGAGCTTGCGAGATATGCAGTTGAAAATCTTTCAGACCNGCTTGTGGTGGTGGCTCCAGATGAAAATGCGACTCAGTGGGCAGAAATATTTGCAGAGGAAGTGAATTCAGAAATTATAACAATGAGGAAAATTAGAATTGATGCAGAAAATGTGATTATCGAAACTCCAAANCTTGAACTTGAGGGAGACGCAATTATCGTTGATGACATAATCTCAACAGGTGCTACAGTGTGTCAGGCAGCGAGGATACTGAAAAAGTGTGGNTGTGACAGAGTTTTTGCCGCATGTACACATGCCATTCTTGCCTCAGATGCATTGATGAGAATGCTGGAGGCTGGCATCGAAGATATTATATCGACTGACACTATTCCAGGACCGATCAGTCAGGTAAGTGTTGCAGAAATCGTTGCTGAAAAGCTTGAAGAGGATTTTTAGTCTTTATTGTGAACTTAACTTTTTGAAATAAAAAGCGGACCCGGCGGGATTTGAACCCGCGACCTGCAGCTTAGGAGGCTGCCGCCCTGTCCATGCTAGGCTACGGGTCCGTATTTGATTTCTCGCGAAGCCGCCGGCGGGATTTGAACCCGCGACCTGGTGATTACGAGTCACCCGCTCTGCCAGCTGAGCCACGGCGGCGCAGGAAACTCAGTTATGATTGGTTTATATTGGTTCAGCACTTACTTTCGATAGATTGCTTAAAAGTTTTGCTGGTTGATACCAATACCACCGCATCAGTCCCTGAGCAAAAATCAATCTTTACTGCCCGCCTGTTTTATCCTCTCAACCCCATTGAGGTACTTTATAATTTCTGCTACTTTTTCTGGAACGCACGTTTCCCAGTCTCCGTTCGTTAGCATTAGATGTCGAATTGTGGTACCCCTGTATTTCTCTCTGTTAAACTCTGGAGGGAGCACAACTTCAAGTCCCACATCTCTGAAAACCTGAGCAATTACCGGGTTTCTGGTTATTATGGCATGGACATGTGGAACAAGATTCACTATGTATAGAGCGTGACCGACGTAAACACTCATGGTTGGAACTGTAGCAGTTATAACTCTGTCAAGTCCCACTCCAGCTTCTTTCAGTGCTTCTCTGATCATCCAGATTCTCTCTCCAGCAGTAAATGGATTCCGAACTGTGTGACTTTCATCTGCCATTCCGATTAACAGAACAAGTTCATCAAACCTGTCGAGAGCCCATTCTATCACACCCAGATGTCCCAAGTGAAAGGGCTGAAATCTACCGAATATCAAAGCCCTTCTCGGAATTTTCATCATAAATTTATACGTCATGAAATATTTATTGTTTCTGCCAAAGCAATTCCTAAAAATTTTAATAAATTTTTTTATTAATGCTATTGTGGCTCGCAAACATGAACAGGAATTTTGCGGTGTAGATGTGGGAGTCAAGAAAAGCACTGTAGCTGTCATTAAAGGAAAAACTCTTGAGTTTATAGGAGAATATTCCGAATTTGTGTCGGAATTCATAAACTCGAAGCGCATACCCACAGCTGCGGGAGTTGATGCTCCCCTTTCTTATCCGGTGGAGGGAAGCTTCAGAGAGTGTGAGAGGTTGCTGCTTAAAATGGGTATACGATTGTTTCCTTCAGGGGCTGAATTTTTCAGGAAAGTGGTCGAGAGGGGCATGGAAATTGCGAAAAAACTTGAAGAGGCAGGAATGGAGGTATTTGAGGTTTACCCGTACGCAACACGTGTAATTCTTGATCTCGCACCAAATGAGAAAAAACAGAAGAAATCCGGCCTAGAAAAAATTAGAGAACGACTCATGAGTTATGTAGATATTCCAGAGCTTAGCCATGATGCAATTGACGCCGTAATTGGTGCCCTGACCGTTCGTCTGTACTATGAGGGAAAGGGTGTGCTGTTGAGGGGTGTTGATGGAGCCATACTTGTTCCGGCAGGGAAGATTCAGCACTCGCTGGAGAGCTGGTCGGAAAGCTTGAGAAACAGTACAGGCGGAAAAGCTTATTATTCAGGAAGAAATAGGCGTTGAGGATGAAAATATCTCCCATATGTCCTTCATGTTTGCTCGGTCGTGTTTACTATGAGGCAAGATTTGCAACAATGGATGAAGAACTGATTTCAAGGTGTGTGGACGAAGCTCTGAAAATACTCGCAACCAGATTTGCAGAGAAGCCAATTAACGCACATCTGGCAACAACCATTCACAGGAGAGTTTACGAAATTCTGGGATGTAAAGATCCTTATGCAGAGGTAAAAAAGAGGGCAAACAGAATTGCATCTGAATCACTGGATGAAGTGCAAAAACTCGTTGAAAATTACTCCCGGAAGTATGGCAAATTTCGGGCCTCAGTAATTGCATCCATTGTTGGAAACAACTTTGACTATGGTGTTGCTGGGCATAACGTAGTGGAGGAAGATGTGATCAGATACTTTGCTAAAATGATGAAAATAGGATTAAAAATCGATGACTGTAACGAAATTGAGAGTCTCTGCCATGGCAGGGTTGTTTATCTCACCGACAATGCTGGAGAGATCTTCTTTGACAGAATTCTGATGAATGAAATAAAAAAGAGATGTGAGAGATTATCGGTAGTAGTCAGGGGGAGACCAATAATAAGCGATGCAACAGTGGAGGATGCTGTTCTCGCCGGAATTGACAGCGTTGCAGATGAAATTCTAACGAATGGGAAAGGCGCAATAGGGATAATAATAGAAGAGCTACCCGATGATACTCTCGACAGACTTGAGAATTCTGACGTGATAGTGGCAAAGGGTATGGCTAACTACGAATGTCTTTCGGATGACAGTTTTCGAAGGTTTGGTTCAATTGCATTTTTGTTAACCGCAAAATGTGAACCTGTGGCGAGAGATATTGGTGTAGAGGTGGGGGATATGGTTGCAAAGCTATCGAGGTGTGATTCAGAGGTGTGATTCATGTACGAGGCAAGAGAAAAAATGCTACTTGACCTCTTTGGGGCTATTGAACGATTAAGGGGTTCGGTGTATGAATGCACATACTATCCCTGCCATTTTGCAGGACAGGACTGTTCACTGTGTTTTTGTCCCTTTTATCCATGCTTCATATACAGACTTGGAGGTGAACTGCTCATAACTTCAGCTGGAGAATACGTATGGAGCTGTAAAAATTGTTACTGGATACACGAGAAGGAAAATGTGGAAGATATTGTTGGTTATTTTTCCTCATATCCCCGTCAGATGATTGTTGAAGCTGACTGGCTATTTTTCAGCAGATCTCTTCAAAACATTCTTTTCGGTCAGGAACTTGGAGAGAGATACGGAGAGTGGTACAGTCTGATGGAGCCAAATTTTTACGGAATGAACTGCACAACTACTAAGGGTGGGTCTTTTTTAGCTGTAAAATTTGATTCAGAAATGCGAATTGAGTCTGTTGTAAAATTAACAGAAATAAACCAGATTGATGCCCCTGAAAAGAGTAATGCTGGGAGTAATGCTGAGACTGAAACCAGACCGAGAGAAACTCTGAAAGGAATCTTGATACCTGAGAAATTTAATCGAAGATTAAGAGGATTTATAGGTGAAAAATTCGTAGAATGCAGAATATAATTTGAAAATGACAGTGCTTACAACTTCGAGAAAGCCTGGGAGGAGAACCAGAAGTTTTGCAAAAGTGATTGCCCGGTATCTCAACTGGAAATATATAAATAGAGGTAAAAAAAATTTGGAGGAAGTGTTATCTCTCTCCAGAGAAGTATGCATAATTGAGGAGATTAAGGGAAACCCAGCTGTGATGAATTTTTACAGGAATGGAAAACTCACAACTCGAATTTATTTTTCCGCAGGAAATGTCAAAAAGGTAAAAATGGATGACACTCCACCTGTTTTTATAGGTAAACCCTGTTTCGATCCTCTCCTTTTTGGAGCAATACCCCAGTCAAGAGCCGGTGAAAAGCTAATCAGGAAAGTTGACTTTCCAAAAAAAATTGTTGTGAGAAATTCAAAACTTTACTTTTACTACATTGATGAACTCATACTTACAGTGAAAATTCACAGAATATCCTGAACTGGAATGTTCACCCAATTACATTACCTGGCTGAAATCCACAAAATCCGGTGGTAGTTCGTCATTTGCTGCTTCGTCCAGAACCTTCTCGTCAACAAAAATTGGGCAGGCAAGCCGGACTGCTATGGCTATGCTGTCACTCGGTCTTGCATCAATCTCTATTGTCTTATCGTTCTGCTTCAAAACAAGTCTTGCATAGAAAGTATTGTCAATTATATCGTCTATTATCACCCTATCAACTCTGGCGTTGAGTCTGGTGATTATGTCAACAAGAAGATCGTGAGTCATGGGTCTTGGTGGTACGTCTCCTCTTAACGCGGAATATATGGCGATAGCTTCAGCAAGTCCGATGTATATGGGTAGGATTCTTCCATCCTCTGACCTCAACACCACAACAGGGGAAAGACCCACCATACTTGGGGCAGCAAACACCCCATATACCTCCGCCACAGACACTTGAAAAGTTATTTTGCAAACTATATAACTTTTGTTGAGGACAAAAATAATCAAATAGAGCCAGAAGAGATTAAATTAAATTAAAAATTTAGAACTCGGGCATCTCGCCCGATCCACCTTCACCCTTTTCTTTTTCCTTCTCAAGTCCCTTAGCTGCAATGACATCATCGATTCTCAGTAACATGACTGCGACTTCAGTTGCAGACTCAATTGCATGGCTTTTAACTCTCAGTGGCTCAAGAACTCCTCTTTCCTTCATGTCAACAACTTTGCCTGTCTCAACGTCAACTCCTGCATATTTCTGACCTTTTTCGTGTGCTGATTTTAGTTCTACAAGGACATCGATCGGATCGATACCTGCGTTTTCTGCAAGTGTTCTTGGGATTATTTCAAGAGCTGTTGCAAAAGCCTCTGCTGCAAGCTGCTCTCTACCACCAAGGCTTGGTGCCCAGTCTCTGAGTTTCAGACTAACCTCAATCTCCGGAGCACCTGCGCCAGCAACGACTTTTCCATCTTCAAGGGCGCATGAAACCACTCTGACCGCATCTTCAATTCCCCTTGCAATCTCCTCAACGACGTGCTCTGTTCCGCCTCTCACGAGGATTGTGACAGCCTTTGGATTCTTGCACCCAGTAACAAAGACCATTTTTTCGTCGCCAACCTTCCTCTCTTCAACCAGTGCTGCTTCTCCAAGATCTTCGCTGCTAACATCCCTCAGGTCGGTGAGTATCTTGGCTCCGGTAGCCTTTGAGAGTTTCTCCATGTCACTCTTTTTAACTCTCCTTACTGCAAGAATTCCTGCCTTGGCCAAGTAGTATTGAGCAAGGTCATCAATACCCTTCTGGCAGAAAACAACGTTTGCCCCTGCACCGGAGATTTTGTCGACCATTTCCTTCAGCATTGCCTCTTCCTGTTCAATGAACTTCTGAAGCTTTTCAGGNTCTGTTATCCTAATCTTTGCGTCGATTTCCGTCTCCTTTACTTCAAGTGCGGAGTCGAGCAGCAGAATCTTGGCATCCTTGATTCTCTTCGGCATTCCAGGGTGNACGACTTCCTTATCAAGTACAATACCATCTATCAGCTCGGTTTCTTCGACACTTCCTCCTTGTCTCTTTTCGATCTTGACATAATCTGTGTTAACCTCAATTTTTCCATTTTCCTCTTCTGCTATCAGCTTCACAGCCTTTACAGCAATCTCTGCCAGTTTTTCAAGAGCAACCTCTGCACCCTTCCCTGTCATAGCTGTTGCAGCGATTTTCCTAAGAACTTCATCATCATCCCTGCTCACTGGAATTGCTATCTCATTGAAAATTTCAAGTGCTTTGGATGCTGCCATTCTGTAACCATTTGCAATAACTGCTGGATGAATTTCCTGATCAAGCAGCTCCTCAGCTCTCTTTAGGAGCTCACCGGCGAGGACGACTGCTGTTGTCGTGCCGTCTCCAACTTCGTTGTCCTGCGCTTTGGCAATTTCTATTACCATCTTCGCTGCCGGATGCTCAACATCAATTTCCTTGAGAATTGTTACACCATCGTTTGTTATGACAACATCTCCGAGACTGTCAACAAGCATCTTGTCCATGCCCTTTGGTCCAAGGGTGCTCCTCACAGCCTCAGCAATAACGCGGGCAGCGGTTATGTTCATCCTCTGGGCATCTCTTCCAACAGTTCTCTGGGT
>MTNC01000045.1 GCA_002010285.1 Archaeoglobus sp. JdFR-41
GGTCACACCTTTACGGGAAATCCAGTAGCCTGCAGAGTTTCACTTGTTAATCTGGAGCTTTACGAAAAGGAAAAGCTGCTGGAAAAACTAAAAGAAAAGGANGAACTTCTNGTAGAGCGAGTTAAAAAACTGNAACGCTACTCAGTGGTTGGAGATATACGTCATTTTGGCTTCTTTGCAGCAATTGAGCTTGTAAAAAACAGAGAAACTGGGGAACCATTCACAGCGGAAGATGGAATTAACTATAGGATTACACAGTATGCCATGGAAAGGGGAGTTTTTCTCAGACCAATAGTTAATATCATCTTCGTAGTCCCNCCTCTTGCTATAGATATGAAGAATCTTGAAAAGATTCTTGACGCAGTGGAGTATGTTGTTGAAAAAATCGATAAGTTGAGGGGGAATTGGAGAGAGGGGATTTAAGAAATGAAAATAGCTGTTCTGGGGACAAACACCGAAGTTGGAAAAACCTTTGTATCGACAGCCATTGCAAAGCTATTGGAAGATTTGGGGAGAGATGTTATGGTTCTGAAACCTGTAGAAACAGGTGAGCCAGATACAGCTTATTTGCAAAAACTTGGAATTAGAGCAAAAAGCATTTACAGATTCAAAACTCCTGCAACCCCACTCCTCTCAGCTCAGATAGAGGGAAAGAAAATAGATGTGGACTACCTTCTTATGAAGACCAGAACGATTCTGGAGGAAAATGATAGTGTGATCTTAGAGGGTGTAGGAGGAGTGGCTTCACCAATATGGTATAATTTTGACAGTTCTGATCTTGCTGCCAGACTCAATTTAAGGGTTCTTCTCGTTGCAAAAAATGAGCTCGGTGCCATAACATCGACAGTTACTGCTGCGAAGTATCTGGAAATGAAGGGTGCAGAACTTGGAGCGATCCTCCTGAACATGAGTGATGATGGTGTGATACAGAAGAGCAATGCAGAGATAATTTCTGGTATTATTGAAAAAAAGGTATTTGTTCTTAAGAAGACTTCTTTCGACAGAGTAAAATCTGAAATCAGGGAATTGGTCGATTTTCTGGGGATGAGGTTATGAGCTTCCGTGACACAAAACTGAAATATTTGATTTGATAATGTAGGACTGAATGAACGATTCGAGTATCGAGATACTCAGTGTACTTGCAGAATCTGGAGATGCTATGAGTTCAAAGGAAATAGCAAGAGAGCTTCGTATAAGGGGTCTATCACTTGAGTCAAGAACGGTGAGGTATCATTTAAAGAAACTTGAAGAAGCAGGATTAATTGAGAAAACAGTAAATGGAAAAAGCAGAATAACCTTAAAAGGTATTGAAGAGCTTAGAAGGAGAAGCGTTTTTGAGAGACTTGGAGAATTCTCAGAAAGGATCGAATTCAATGCGTATTTCTGCAATTTTGATCTGTACAAAATGAAGGGGGTCGTTCCAACCAACGTGGCGGTGATCGATAAAACACATTTTGACGACGCCATTGAAGTTGTACACCAGATGCAGGATTTTGATCTTTTAATTTCAAATCTTGTGGCATTAGCTGACGAAGGTCAGAATTTTGGAGGTCTGGAGGTGCCACCAGGAAGTTTTGCTATTGGTGTAATCTCAAACACAATCTATGATGTTATTATGAGATATGCTGGAATCTCACTCCTCCCCGAGTTTGCCGGTTTGCTTCATTGCGAAAGAGTGCGGGAAAAATTGCAACCTTTTGGTTTTACAGAACTTATCAGTTATTCAGGAACAACTCTGAGTCCTGGCTGGCTCTTGGTTAAGTCTGGTCTGACATCAGTGTACAGATGTATGAAAGATGGTAAAGGAGAGGTGATTGCAGCGGTAAGAAGTTTTAGCAGACACGCAATTGAAATAGTTAGGGAAGAAGTGCAAATTGCAAGAAATAAAGGTTTTGGAGGAGTGATAGAGGTGTCTTACCCTTCAAGTAGAAAGTTTAGCCTTCCACAGGGCAACAGGGCGAGATTGATAGTCCTCGCCGGTCTTAATTACCTTGCACCACTTCATGAACTCGGATTTAATCCGGATTTAAGAATAATCGAAGTCTTCGTCGAATTTAGCGATTTTAAACCTCCTGGTTCAATTTCGTAATTGGAAAGAAATTTCCGAAATGCTTTTATATAGAACTATAACGAAAATTAATGGGGGATACGATGTTCAGAGGAGTCGATTTTTACAATGTAGATGAGCTACTCANCGACGATGAAAAATTGGTGAGAAGTTCAGTGAGAGAATTTCTCGAAAAAGAGATCGAACCACTTGTTGCAGATGCGTGGCACGAAGAAAAGCCGCTAAATTTCAGAGAGATAGGAAAAAAATTTGGAGAACTCGGAATGCTTGGAGCATTTATTCCGGAAGAGTATGATTGCCCAGGAGCGAGCTATACGGTTTTCGGGATCATCTGTCANGAAGTTGAAAGAATTGATAGCGCTCTGCGAAGTTTTGTTGCTGTTACCTCAGGTCTGGTGATGTATCCCATCTGGCAGTTTGGCAGTGAAGAGCAGAAACGAAAGTACCTTCCTAAACTTGCAAGAGGTGAAATCATTGGTTGCTTTGGTATGACTGAGCCTAATGTNGGGAGTGATCCAGGAAGTATGGANACGACTGCCAGGAGAGAAGGAGATGAATGGGTGCTTAATGGAACAAAAACATGGATAACAGAAGCTGACATTGCTGATATTGCAATTGTATGGGCAAGAGATGTAGAGGATGGGAAAATCAAGGGTTTCATCGTTGAGAAGGGTATGAAGGGTTTCCAGCAACATGTGATAACAAAGAAAGGCTCGATGAGAGCCGGTGGAGTTGGAGAACTCGGACTTGTGAACTGTCGTGTGCCAGAGGAGAACAGACTTCCGGATGCAGTGGGATTACGTCCAGCGTTGAGCTGCCTTGATCANGCCAGATACGGGATTTCTTGGGGAGCAATTGGAGCAGCAATGGACTGTTACGAAACTGCGTTGAATTATGTAAAGGAGAGAAAGCAGTTCGGATCTCCGCTTGCGGCGTATCAGCTTGTACAGGAAAAACTTGTTAATATGTTGATAGAAATAACAAAGGGGCAGTTACTCTGCTGGAGACTTGCAAAACTGATGGATTCTGGAAAGGCAACGCCTGAGCAAATTTCTCTTGCCAAAAAGAACAACGTAAGAGTTGCACGATTTTGTGCGAGAACAGCCAGAGAGATGCTGGGTGCAAATGGTATAAGCCTCGATTATTCACCGATAAGGCATATGGCAAATATAGAGTCTGTTTATACGTACGAAGGAACGGACGATATACACACACTCATACTTGGTAGGGCAATTACCGGAATACAGGCGTTCAGGAGAGAACTGATCGTCAAATGATTCTAAGGGGTGATTAATTGAAACCGCTTGAGGATTTACTCGTAATTGAAATCGGTCAGGCGCTTGCAGGACCGTATATAGGTACCCTTTTGGGGGATCTNGGTGCAGAAGTCATACACATTGAACGTCCAGGTGTTGGAGATCTGGCAAGGCACTGGATACCTGTAAGAGGTGATTTGAGCTTTTACTTTGCAGTTGTAAACCGAAACAAAAAGTCAATTACTCTCGACTTAAAAAGCGATAAAGGGAAGGAGGTGTTTTTCAAACTCGCAGAGAAAGCGGATGTGATAATTGAGAATTTTGTTCCCGGAGTTGTCAAAAAGCTTGGGGTGGATTACGAGAGTGTAAGAAAAGTAAATCCAGATGTGATTTACTGTCATGTCTCTGGATTTGGTCAGGACGGACCGTATCGCGATAGACCGGCATTTGATCAAACTCTTCAGGGTGAGGCAGGTATAATAAGCTATACGGGAACTCGTGATACACCATGCAAGGTTAATGTCCCGATAACCGATATCCTTGCTTCTCTTTATGGNGTTTACGCAGTTCTCGCAGCTCTTCTGAGTAGAGAGAGAACTGGAAAAGGTATGGAGATAGATGTTTCACTGTTCGACTGTGCAGTTACTCTGATGACAAATCTGATGAACATGGTTATTGTGGAGGGTATGAGCGATGAAGAGCTGAGGATGGGATCGAAGTATTTCCTGGCAACACCCTACGAACCGTATCCGGCTGGCGACGGTAAGCTTGTGAACATTGTGGTAGCGACTGAGTGGCACTGGGAAGCCTTTTGCAGAGCAGTGGGCCTTGAACATGTGATGAGAGATCCAAGATTTGCCACAAATCAGGAGAGGTTAAAACATCGCAAAGAACTCGAAAAAATTATAGTTGAGAAACTGAAAGAAAAATCCAGAGACGAGTGGATAGAGATTCTTCTTAGCGCAGGCGTTCCGTGTGGGGCGGTTAACACAATAACAGAAGTGCTGGAACATCCTCAAACAAAGTACAGAAAGGTTGTTGTTGATGTAGAATACCCCGGACTGGGAAAAATCAAGCTTTTCAATAATCCGGTAAAGTTCTCCGAATTTGAAATANATGTAGAAAGACCACCAAAACTTGGAGAGCATACTGAGGAAATCCTCACGCGACTTGGTTACACTCGTGAGGAAATTGAGAATTTGAGAAGGGGAGGTGTTGTTTGATGAAAAATCTCGAAGTCGAAAAAGATATTAAGGAGAGCGAAAATGTGTCATATTTAAGGATGAAAAATTTTATATTTGTGAGATTTAAAAGAAAATTGGAACGGAGGTGGGAGAGTGCGTAAGAGCTTCGCATTTTTGGTGGCTCTGCTTCTGGTAGCAGTACTTGCTGGTTGTCAGCAGCAAGCGCCAGAGACCCCTGCTCCGAAGACGCCTACCATGCAGAAGGAAGAGTTGCTTTACATCGGCGCTCCAATAAGTCTCTCTGGTAAGTTTTCGAAGGAAGGTCAGATGTCTCTCTGGGGAATGCAGGTTGCTGCCAGATGGATAAACGAACACGGTGGAATCAAGGTGGGTGATACTGTTTACAAGGTTGAAATAAAGTACTACGACGATGAATCCAAGAAGGAGGCAGTTCANAGCCTTATAGAAAGGCTGGCCACAGTTGACAAGGTTAAGTTTGTTCTTGCTCCCTACAGTTCTGGTTTAACGATGGCAGCAGCACCAATTGCTGANAAGTACGGCGTCCTTATGAACAGTCACGGAGGCGCGAGTGATTATATATTCGAACAAGGTTATACCTATGTTGTCCAGACACTAAGCCCGGCAAGCAAGTATCAGACAGGATTTCTTGACATGATAAAGGCAATAGATCCTAATGCAAAGAGACTCGCNCTTGTGTACGAAGACAAGGAATTCTCGAGAGCAGTTCATCAGGCTGCCAAGAAATACGCTGAAGAACTGGGATTCGAAATAGTTTATGAGAAGACGTATCCAAGTGGAGCAACGGATTTATCGCCTATTCTCAACGAACTGAAAGCAGCGAATCCGGACATTATAATTGGTGGAGGACACTTTGCAGATGGACAGTTGTTGGCAAGTCAGCTTGCAGAGCTTGGAATCAATGTGAAGGCAATTTCAATTCTGGTGGCTCCAGCTCTTCCAGCATTCTACGAAGCACTTGGAACAAAGGCTGAGGGCATTGCAGCTCCTGCTCAGTGGGAGATTGGTGTTGCATACAGTCCTGAAGTTGCCGAGAAACTTGGTGTGGAGTGGTATGGACCCACCCAGGATGAATTCATTCAGATGTTCAAGGAACTCGCCGGGCAGGATGTGGAACCAAGTTATCACGCAGCTGAAGCTGCAGCAGCAGTTTTGAGCTATGCAAAAGCCATAGAAAAAGCTCAGAGTCTTGATCCAGCAAAAGTGAGAGAAGCCATGAACGATCTGGAGTTTATGTGTGTCTATGGACTGTGGAAGATTGATCCGGAGACTGGTAAGCAGATTGGACATGAGATGGTTATAATTCAGTGGCAGAATGGGGAAAAGAAGATAGTGTGGCCAAAAGAGGCTGCAAATGCCGAGCCATGCTATCCAATGCCTACTTGGGATGAGAAGGCTGAGGGCAAGACGTGTGGAACCTGATCAAAAAATTTTACCCTTTAATTTTTTTGAGGTGTACAAATGGTTGCCGAACAGCTTGCAGCTAACATAATATATGGGCTGCTGCTTGGGGGCGTTTACGGTCTTGCGACAATGGGACTAAGTCTTATTTTTGGTGTTTTAAGAGTTGTAAATGTTGGACACGGTGCTTTCATAATGCTTGGTGCATTTACAGCTTTTTGGATGTTTACACTCTACTCTGTCCCACCGCTGGCATCTATTGTTGTAGCAATTGTTGTTGGTCTTGCACTCGGTTTTGCCATCTTTTTGACAGTTATTAAACGACTGCTTGATGCTCCTGAACTCTCAACTCTACTTGCCACTTTTGGAATAGGAATTTTCTTGGAAGAGCTGGCCAAGTTCTTCTGGGGTCCGGATTACGTGGGATACACTTGGGACATCGGTGGAATCTCTCTTCCGGTTACGGAGTTGCCATTTACGAAAATGTATGCATTTCTGTCCAGTATCGTAATTGCAGCGTTACTCTACATATGGTTCAGGAAAACCAGACTTGGAAAGGCAATAAGAGCCGTGGTTGAGGACAAGGAAGGAGCGATGGTTTGCGGTATAAACGTTAACATGGTTTACGCTCTCAGCTTTGCAATCGGTATAGCTCTAACAGTGGCGAGCGGCGTACTTGTAACTCTCTTTACTCCGGTAGGAATCAACGTTTACATGGGTGGTGATTACACTCTCAAGGCTTTTGTAATCGCAGTTCTGGGTGGACTTGGTTCTCCTTGGGGTGCATTCTACGCAGGTTTTATTTTTGGATTGCTTGAAAATGGCTCCTACACATTGCTGGGAATGATACCCGGTGTGGAGCCATTTGGTCTCACCAGATTTGTCAGTTTTGCTGGGCTTCTGCTAATCCTTCTTCTGAAACCAACAGGATTGTTCGGGGGTGAGTGATTTGTTCAGATTCAAGTCTCTGCTGATACCCTTTGCAATTTACATCGCACTTATTGCTGTAGGACTCTCTCAACCAGGTCTATGGCAGCCAATCATGTACATAATGTTCTATATCGGAATTGGAGTCGCATTAAACAATTTCATGGGTTTAACAGGATACGTCGATTTCGGTTATGTTGCGTTTCTTGCAATGGGTGCTTACGGAATGGGAGTTGCATTGGGATACTTCACGTATCTCGGAATATGGGCCATACCTCTCGGTTTCTGTCTGGCCTTACTGTTCTCAGCTCTGCTGTGTTCAGCAGTTGGTGGCGTTGCATTACGACTCAGGGGTGCATACTTTGCAATCGCCACCATAGGCGTTAACGAAGGGCTCAGGTATCTTATTGAGGGTGCGAAGATTTGGGGAGGCTCAGAGGGTATAATTTTATCCGGAAAACTCCGTAAAGCTTTTGGAGCCGAGTTTGCAAACTATCTGTCAACCTTTGTGGCTGATGTTGCNCTGATAATCACGATTTTCATAGCCTCAGTAATTACGATCTATCTGATTAACAGCAGAGTTGGNTACGCTCTTCTGGCAGTGAGAGAGGACGAAGATGCGGCTAAGGTTATGGGAATCAACGTTACAAAGTACAAGTTGATCGCGTTCTTCACCAGCGCAACAATTGGTTCACTTATTGGAGCTTCTGCATGGACACTCAAGCTTACCTATGTTTTTCCGGAGGATGTGTTTCTGATTCACTACACGGTTGAGGCAATTGTCATAGTTATGCTTGGCGGTGCTGGAACGCTGCTCGGTCCAGTAATAGGGGGACTCCTTTACGGCTCATTGAAGTACTACCTCTCTGTGATATTACCGGGTTTTCAGCTACTGGTATTTGCTCCCCTGTTACTGATTATTGTTGTTGCATTTCCTGAGGGGGTTGTGGGATTTGTAAAGAAGAAACTACAGGAAACGCGGTTTATTGAGTATATAACATGAGGTGGCAGAATGCTGCTGAAACTTGAAAACGTAACAAAGAGGTTTGGAGGATTGGTAGCAGTTGATCGCATGAATCTGGAGGTGGAGATGGGTGAAGCTATAGGAATCGTCGGTCCAAATGGGAGTGGGAAAACGACGCTTTATAACCTGATCAGCGGGGTTTATATGCCAGATGAAGGTAGGATCTTTTTCGAAGGGAGGAATATTACAAATCTACCTCCACATAAGAGAGCCCCTCTTGGACTTGCCAGAACCTTCCAGATCCCACGCCCTTTCGGTTCAGCAACTGTGAGAGAAAACGTGGCCATCGGAGCTATGTTTGGCAGGGCGAATGCCGGTGTTGATGAAGCGATGAATATAGCTGATGAATATTTGAGAATGGTGGGGATCTATGACCTGAGAAACAAAGAGGCCAAATTCTTAACTCCACTTGAAAAGAAACTCATGGAACTTGCGAGAGCTTTGGCGATGAAACCAAAACTTCTACTTCTCGACGAACTGCTGGCAGGTATGAACCCTCAGGATATCGGGAAAATTATCGAACTGATAAAGAAAGTGAAGGAAGAAGAAAATATAGCGGTGATCTCTATGGTGGAACATCTCATGCATGCAATAACGAAGTTTGCAGAGAGAGTCGTTGTTATGCATCAGGGGAAGAAGCTAATAGAGGGTCCAACACTGGAGGTGCTGAATCATCCTAAGGTTGTGGAAGTATATTTGGGGAAGAAAGTGGTTTGAGGGTGCGTTCTGATGCTAAGAGTCAGTCAGCTGGAATCCGGTTACGGGGAAATGCAGGTTCTCTGGGGAGTGAATCTTCAGGTTGGTGAGAAAAAGATTACCACTGTTCTTGGACCAAATGGGGCAGGGAAGACAACGATGTTAAAATCAATTTTTGGAATAATAAGACCGTGGAGAGGCTCTATAGAGTTTAATGGTAACGATGTCACCTTTGTTCCGCCTCATGCAAAGGTTGAGATGGGTGTAGCGATGGTTCCAGAGGGTAGACACCTCTTCCCCAATATGACGGTTGAGGAAAACCTGATGCTCGGTGCGTATACAAGAAGGGCCGAGGAAAGGAAAGAAGAATCAATTGAGCTGGTGTATTCTCTTTTTCCCATATTAAAGGAAAGAAGCAAACAGAAGGCAGGAACTCTCAGCGGTGGAGAACAACAAATGCTCGCAATTGGAAGAGCACTGATGACGAATCCTCAGCTTATTCTGATGGATGAACCGAGTCAGGGACTGGCTCCAAAACTGGTTGGTGAAGTTTTTGAGACAATTTCAAAACTGAAAGAGGAAGGTTTGACGATACTTCTCGTTGAGCAAAATGTATTTGCCTCTCTTGACNTCTCTGATTACGCTTACATTCTTCACGAGGGCAGAATTGCGTTTGGTGGAACTGTAGAGGAGATTATGGATTCCCAAGAAATCAAAAAAGCTTATCTCGGACTCTAATTTTTAAACTTGGAACAAACCAGTACGTTTATAATTAAAGAACTCAGTTTGCTTCTAAATGATAGAAGAAATACTTCCGAATCTGTACAGAATTGAAGTTCCGCTACGTGGCAATCCACTGAAATTTGTCAATTCATATGTAATCAAAGGGGACGATCGATCTCTGATAGTGGATACAGGGATGAACCGCGAGGAGTGTTTTAATACTATGGTTACGGCTCTCAGAAAGCTTGAAGTAGATCTGGAAAAAACTGATTTCTTCGTTACTCATCTTCATGCAGATCATCTCGGACTTGTTGGAAATCTTGTGACAGAATCAAGTGAAATTTATTTCAGTGAGATNGAGGGAAAAATTGTAAGGTCGATACTCACCGATCCCTCGTCTTACTGGCAAGATGTGATTCGATTTTATATTATGAACGGATTTCCAGAGGAGGAGATAAAGAGAATCGTCAGATCTCATCCCGGTATCAGGTACACAACGTGGCAGTGGATTGATTTTCGATCTCTTAATGATGGCGATGTGCTTGAGTATGGTGATTTCAGGCTAATCTGCATACTTACTCCTGGTCACTCTCCATCTCATATGTGCCTCTATGATCCTGAAAGAAAAATTCTGTTTTCTGGAGATCACATTCTGTTTGACATCACGCCTAACATAACGTGGTGGTCTGTAATGGAAAACTCGCTAAAGCAGTATCTGATAAGTCTTGATAGAGTCAATTCTCTTGATGTTGAACTCGTTTTGCCAGGACATAGAAGCAGATGGGGGAATCTTAAAAAGAGAGTTCAGGAATTGAAAGATCATCACGATAGGAGACTTGAAGAAGTTCTAACTGCTCTGCAGGAAGGTGAAAAAACAGCATGGGATGTTGCGCCGAAGATAAGCTGGGATATAGAGTACTCACAATGGGAGGATTTACCACCGATCCAGAGATGGTTCGCTGTTGGGGAAACAATAGCGCATCTGGAGTATCTAGTTGAAGAGGGAAAGGTAATCAAAAATGAAAGAGACAACAGGATTTATTACAGTATTTGTTAGTCGGAAACTTCTAAGATGCTTCTAAAGATGCCAGCAAGCCCGAGTTGATGCAAAAGTTTGTGGATTGAATGTGTGAAACAAAGAAAGTATAATTATCCACTTCAATTACCAGTGATGTGGATCTTGCACCTCTTTACAGAAGGATGGGAAAACACTCGTGGAAAATACTGGACTCAATATTCAGGAATTTGTGGGACTACGAATACGTTCCGGTTCAGCTGATAGCCCACCAGGCGAGAATTGGAGAGGAGAAAACGAGAAATATTCTTCGATATCTTTCAGATCTCAGAATCGTCACCAACAAGCAGAGGGAGTATGAGGGATCAACGTTCACGTTTTTGGGTCTCAGTCTATACTCACTTCACAGGCTTGTTAAAAGCGGAAAAGTCTCGATGATAGGTAAAAAAATGGGAGAGGGGAAAGAAAGCGCAATTTTTAACTGCTATTCTGATAAATTTGGAGAAGCAGTTATAAAATTTCACAAGGTTGGACATGTTAGCTTCAAAAAGGTTAAGGAGCTGAGAAGTTATGGTGATCTGCACTTTTCAGTTCTTGCCATAAGATCAGCAAAAAATGAGTTTGGAGCTCTTCGAAAGCTTCGGGGATTAGCGGTACCGGAAGCATATGCATGGGAGGGAAACGCAGTACTAATGGAGCTGATAGAGGCGAAGGAACTCTACAAAGTGAAGGTAGAAAATCCGGATGACGTCCTTGATATGATACTTGAGGAAGTTGGTAAATTCTACAGAAGAGGCGTGGTTCACGGCGATCTGAGTCAGTACAACGTTCTTGTTAGTGAAGATGGTATCTGGATTATAGATTTTCCTCAAAGTGTGGAGGTTGGAAGTGAAGGGTGGAGAGAGCTGTTACAGAGGGATATTGAAAATATCCTCTCCTATTTCAGAAGAGCATACGGAATAGAAAAGGATATTAATTTCGTCCTGAAAGAGTATGGTTTAGAATGAGTATTGTGCTCGGAGTTGATATTGTAAAAGGGTCGATTCATGGGAAAATCAAGCCAAGATATGCTGTCGTTATTCTTGATAATGGAAATGAAATTGAGAAGATCGTTTCGAGATCCAAACTTTTCAGAATAACGAGAGAACTCAAACCCGATATAGTCGCGATTGACAACATCTATGAGATATTCAAATCAAAGGATGACCTTGTCTCATTTTTGAGGGAGATTCCACCTAAAACAAAGCTGGTGCAAGTCTCTGGTAGGAATGCATCCCTTCCAGCTTTATCTCGACGATTCGGGCTCAAAATAAATATAAGGAACCCGACAGACGAAGCGAGGGCTTGTGCGTATCTTGCAAGTTTCGGTGTTGGTTATGAAGTATCTGTATTCATGGATAAAACCAAGATAACGGTTTCAAGAAGTAGGAGTCTTGGAAAAGGTGGATGGAGACAGAAAAAGTATGGTAGGAGAGTGCACGATGCTGTTCGAAGAATTTACAGAGAAATAAGAGATAAACTGGATGAACTTGGTTTGGAGTACACAGAAGAAGTGAGAAAGGGATATGGAGGTATATCGAAGGGTGTATTGCTCGTGGACATGCCCAAACAAAACGTTCCTGTGAATTCGTTCAGATCCAGAGATGTGCAGGTTAGGGTAGAAGCAGTTGAAAAAGAGAGAATTGAGTTTATTCCGCTCTCCAGAACGCATCTCTATACGATTGTTGGAATTGACCCGGGAACAACGACGGCTGTTGCAGTAATGGATCTCAGTGGGAATCTTGTGGAGGTAAAAAGTCGCAAAAATTGGAGTGCAGGCGAGGTGGTAGAGTACATATCCTCACTTGGAAAACCAGTGGTGATAGCTACCGACAAAAGCGTTGCTCCTGATTACGTTCTGAAAATAAAGGCAGCTTTCAATGCTGTGCTTTATACACCAAAGGAAGATATGAGTGTTGACAAAAAAAGAGAGCTAACGGGCAGGTACAAACCTGTTAACGATCACGAAAGAGATGCTCTTGCTGCGGCAATAGACGCGTTTAACAGTTATAAGAACAAATTGAGAAATGTTGAAAAGAGAATTCCGGCTGGACTTGATTCTGACAGGATTAAAGCCGAAATAATAAGGGGTACACCATTAAAGGAGTTCCTGATTGAAGAGAGCGTTGAGGAAAAGGTTGAGAAGAAACCACGACATGAGGAAATTACGAGGGAAGATCTGGAGAGAAAGGATAAGTTAATCAGAGAACTGATGGAGGAAAACAAAATTCTCAGAAATAAAAATGTGGAGCTGAAAGAGGAAATTGAAAGGCTACGCTCAAAGCTCGTGACGATTTCAAGTGAAGAACATGAGAAGATAAGGAGAGAGAATTACATAAAGACACTTGAGGGTGAGATCAGAGAACTCAGAAGACAGCTCAGGGAGAGTCAGAGGAAAGTCAGAGAGCTTGAGGAAAGAGTTGAAATGTTGAAAAGGATAAAAACTCTTGCGTTTCAGGGTTGGAGGGAGGTAAAAGTCCTCAGAAAGTTTACAAAGGAGGAGATTGATAGGCTTGACAGAGAATATGGCATCAGAGAGGGGGACGTTATCTACATTCTCAATTCAAGCGGTGGGGGTACAGCTGCAGCGGAATCACTGTGTCAAAAGGGGATAAAGGCAGTGATATATGAGAGTGAAATGTCCCATCTCGCAGTGGAAGCTTTTGAAAGAAGAAACATTCCAAGAATTCATTCAAGCGAAATTGAAATTCTGGCAAGTGAGGACGTGGCAATCGTCAATGCACGCAAATTTGATGAAGTTTACGAGAGAAAAGTGGAAGAAATGAGAAGAAGAAGTGTGGAAAAGATTGAAAAGCTCCTTGAAGAGTACAGAAAAAGAAGGGTCTGATTCTCATGGAGCTGCTCTTCTCCTCAATGTTTCTATACGAGTANTCGACAGATATGATTGCGCTGGCAGCAGAACTTTCGGGCTATGATGGTGTTGAGTTCTGGATTGAAACTCCTCACTATTTCGTGGACAGAGACAACTCGAAACTTGGATGTTTTAGTGGAATGAAAATTGCGATTCACTCACCGGTGATAGATCTCAATCCTGTTTCTGTCAATCCGGAAATTGTGAAAGTTACGATCAGGGAGAATCTGGAAGCTATTTCTACAGCAGCGAAAATTGGGGCAAATCCGGTAACAATACATGCAGGTAAGAGAAGTGCTGCAAGAGAGCCTGTGTGGGCGGATTATCTGAGTCTTCAGAGATTTCTCAGAATAGCTGGAAGATACGGCAAGATTAAAGGTGTAACTGTTTCGCTTGAGAATTCAGAGTATGGGATTAATCAACTCTGCAAAACTGCTGAGGAAGTTTACAGTTTTGTTGTTGAATTTGATCTCGCCTTTACATTTGACATAAAACATGCTCTGCGAAATGGAGGAGTTGAGAAATTCATAGAACTCCTTTTCGACAGGATCGCAAATGTTCACGTGAGCTACTACGACAGTAAAAACAGACACGTTTCAGCTTCAAAAAGTGAGGAAGTTGCAGATGTTTTGAGAACACTCTCCGATATGGGCTACGACGGTATTTTAACAGTTGAACTTGACGATCTCGGTATTGGGAGGTTAGATTTCAGGAAAAAGGTTGAAATACTCGGAAGGGAAGCGGATTTTATCAGGAAATTTTTCTGATACGCCAGAAATTGGAGTTTGTTTATGGTATTGTGGCAAGCAGGTATATTCCATAGGCAAATGCAGAAAGAAATGCCAGAAAGATCAGCATGTTGATAACTCTTCTGTATTTAGCTCCAAATTCCGTGTCTAGGATGATTGCTCTCAGACCATTAAATGCGTGGAAGGTAACTGTGAGGATGAGAATTGCATACATGGCTGTATAAGGGGAAGTTGAAAGTCTTTCCACGACGAACTCATAGCGAAGGGCATCATGAGAAGTCATGTGTGTGAGGTAGAAGTGGATGGTTACGAGAAAAACCAGAATCGTGCCTGTAATCAATTGAAGAAGCCATGCAAGTGGCTCGAGAATATTTTTTGCAGATTTTGTTTCTACAACCACTCTCAGTCACCTCCAACAATCCTNTACATAACAAAGCTGGCATAGACCCACACAGCGATTGTTATGAGTATCGTTAATGCAATCAAGACTTTCCTCCACTCGTAGGCGAAACCGAGTTCATGTACTATGATTCTCAGACCGTTGACCCCATGGAAGACACCGGCAAGTACTAATAGGATATCAAAGATGAGAAAACGGGGAGAAACAGTTATTGAGGTCAGTTTTTCATAGAATTCCCTCTCAGTGAGTGAGGTCAGGTAGGTGAGATGCATGAGTAGGTATATGAGAAGAATTATACCTGTAATCCGCTGCGCAATAAAAGCCCAGCTCATCACACTTCTTCCTCGGAGTGTAAACCATTTAAATATGCGCATAATATCACCTGCTTCTTCTAAACAGACTTCTGATCATCTCAATAGCTGTACTCCTTCTCATCATCTGCACAGCTTTTGCGGGTTCGACACCCTTCGGGCAGACTTCACTGCACTCCATGGCAAGATGACACCTCCAGACTCCACCATCTTCAGAGAGTATTGGAATCCTCTTTCTTTTTCCTCTGTCTCGACTATCTGCGCAGAACCGATAGGCTGCAGTCATTGCTGCTGGCCCTAAATAGCTTTCTCTGGTTGCAGCAGCAGGACACACGGAGTAACAGGCACCACACTTTATACAGAGAGTGTAGATATAATATCTGTCGAGTTCTCTGGGGGATTGAAGAAGTTCCACAGGATTTGAGTAGCTCACATCTCTTATCAAGTACGGTTTTACTTTCTTGTGTTTTGCAAAGAACCCCTCGAAATCAGTGACAAGATCCTTTAAAATACGGAAATTGTCAAGCGGCTCAATCTTAATCAGACTCTTTCCGATTGCCAGAATCTGTGTTTCGCAAGCAAGTCGAGGTTTATCATTAATTTTAACGGCACAGCTTCCACAAATTCCCATTCTGCATGACGCTCTGAAAGCAAGACTTCCATCAAGGTTCTCTTTTATGTGGAAAAGAGCTTCAAGAACGGTCATTCCCCTCTTTGCCTCTAATTCATAACTTTCCCAGTATGATCTTTCACCATCGAAGCGTCTAATTCTGAACTCTACTTTCACCATACAACCACCTGAATCAGTATTTTCTCTCCACTGGCTCCCACCGGGTAATGGTTACCGGTATGTACTCAAATTTTGGACCTTCAGGAGTGTAGAAAGCAAGGGTGTGTTTGAGCCAGTTTTCATCATCTCTTTCAGGATAATCAAGCCTGTAGTGAGCTCCTCTGCTTTCTGTTCTCAGCAGCGCACCCATTGCCACAACTTCAGCAAGATCGAGCATGTAACCAACTTCGAAAGCTGAAATGAGATCCGTGTTGAATTTCCTGGATGTGTCCGTTATCTCAATATTTGTGTATCTCTCTTTAAGTTCCCGTATTTTCCTCACAGCTTTCTTGATTCCGGATTCTTCTCTGAAGATCCAGAGATTTTTGTCCATGGTCTCGTTAAGTTCTTTCTTAATTTGATACGGATTTTCATCTCCACTCTTTCCAAGCATTCTGTCAAATATCCTGGTTTCCTCTTCTCTGAAAAATGTGGTCGGAATCTGAGGTGAAGATGAGTTCAGAGCATGTTTTGCTGCCATTTCTCCTGCAACTCTACCGAAAACAAGACATTCAGCAGTAGAATTTGTTCCGAGCCTATTCGCACCGTGAATGCTGACACAGGCACATTCTCCGGCAGCAAATAAGCCCTTTACGGGGGTCATGCATTTCATATTTGTGTGTATTCCGCCCATTGTATAATGAGCCACGGGCTTAACAGGAATCGGTTCCTCCACAGGATCCACACCTGCGAATTTGATTGCAGCATCTCTTATCATGGGAAGTCTCTCATTTATTTTCTCTTCACCGAGATGTCTGAGATCAAGAGCGATGTAAGGGCCGTAATCACCCTCNAGACCTCTTCCCTCGATGATTTCCTTCCACATNGATCTCGAAACTATATCACGAGGTGCGAGCTCCATTTTTTCTGGAGCATACTTTTCCATGAATCTCTCTCCATGTTTGTTGAGCAGGTAACCTCCCTCTCCCCTGCAACCCTCTGTCATTAGTATCCCAGAGGGGATCAATCCGGTTGGATGGAACTGGAAGAACTCCATGTCCTTGAGCGGAATGCCACATCTGTAAGCTATTGCAAGTCCATCTCCTGTCACCTGATGGCTGTAGGTTGAAAAACCGTAGAGTCTACCTGCTCCACCAGTTGCAAGTACAACTGATTTTGACTTGAATATCGTGAGATCACCAGTTCGGAGCTCGATTGCAGCAATACCGGCAAGGTTTCCATTCTGGATTATCAGATTGGTCAGAAAGTATTCACTGTATATTTCAACATTGTCGTAAATTAGCAGTCTTTCGTAGAGAGTGTGTACTTCGTGAAAACCTGTTCTATCCTTTGCAAATGTGGCTCGATTAAAACTATGCCCACCAAATGGACGCTGTGCAATTGTACCATCCTCATTTCTGCTCCAGGGACATCCCCAGTTATCGAGTCGGAGAATCTCCTTTGGACACTCTCTTACAAAGAACTCTACAGCATCTTGATCTGCGAGAAAGTCCGAGCCTTTCACCGTATCCCATGCATGGAGTTCGAAGCTATCCCCTTCTCTTAGAACTGCTGCCGTACCACCCTCTGCACATACACTGTGACATCTGATCGGGTATGTTTTCGCAATTAAGGCTATCGATATTCTACTACTGGTCTCCGCAGCAGCTATCGCTGCTCTCATGCCGGCAATACCTGCGCCAACAATCACGACATCACTATCGATGGTCACGGGATGAATGTCGAGTTAAAACATAAAAAATTATATCCTTTTTTGACACCTTTGCTTGGATATTAAAAAATAAAGTGGGTAGGAGTAGGGAAACTCCTTATAAAACTTATGGGTACTTCTCCTATGCCACTGGTTTTAGAAGGAGGAAGAATCATAAACCCAGCTGAAGATGAGGTTATAGCCAGAGGCAGGGTGGTTATAGAGGGAAGGAAGATCAGAGATATCGGTTCAGAAAGTGAGGTTGAAGTTCCTGGTGACTCCAGAGTTATTGATGTTGAAGGATGCACGATAATGCCAGGTCTGATAGATGCGCATCTGCACTTTACAGGTTTCAGATCTGGTGACTATATCAAGGAAGCACTCTTAACACCCTTCAGTGTTTTCGTTGCCAGAGTAATCAGAGACCTCGAGGCTGTTCTCGATGCNGGGTACACTACCGTCTGTGATGCCGGAAGCGTGATAGCTCTCCATCTCAGAGAAGCTGTTAAGGAAGGAACGATAAAGGCGCCAAGGATACTTGCTGCCGGATATCCAATTTCTCAGACTTTTGGACATGGCGATCTCCATTTTCTGCCTCTTCAGCTTGTTGATCCCCGGGAATCTCCACTGAAATTTCCGTTTCAATCTCTTCTCTGCGATGGGGAGGATGAATGCAGAAAAGCTGCGAGATACGTCCTCAGGGAGGGGGCNGATTTCATCAAAATATTCGTGACAGGTGGGGTTGCTTCTCAAAGAGATAAGCCGGAGTATCCTCAGCTCACGAGGAAAGAGATTGCAGCAGTGGTTGAAGAGGCAAAAAGAGCTNGAAAGTTTGTTCATGCTCATGCAGAATCGTCTGAAGGTTACATCAATGCAGTTGAAGAAGGTGTCGAGGTGCTTGCTCACGGAATGGAACTCAACGACGATGCGATCAATATTTCACTGGAAAAAGACATCACACTGGTTCCAACATTGACAATAGTAGACATAATTCTGAAATTCGGTGCATCAGCCTCTCTGCCGGAGTGGGTTTTGAAGAAAACAGAAGAAATTCACGAAATACACCTGAAATCTGTGAAGAGTGCCTACAAAGCAGGTGTTAGAATAGCAACCGGTACTGACTTTTTCATAGGTGCAAAGGATGTTCAGCTCTATGGTTTAAACAGTATGGAAATAAAGCTTCTTTCTGAGATCGGAATGAAACCTATGGATGTTCTGAAGGCTGCGACTATCAACGCAGCGAAAGCTGCACACCTGAATAATGTTACCGGTTCACTGAAAAAGGGGATGTGTGCGGATTTAATCGTGGTGAATGCGAATCCCGTAGAGGATCCTAAAGTGCTTCTTGACAGGAATGCTATCAGGATTGTGGTTAAGGAAGGAGAGGTGGTTAAAAATCTGCTTGAGACTGATTGAATTTTGAAAAATAAGAATTGGATCAGTTAAAAATTAAAAACCGAGAACGTCATTCATTGAGTATATGCCGGGCTGATCGACCGCTGCGAGCCACTTTGCTGCAAGAATCGCTCCCGAAGCAAAGCACTCTCTGCTTAAAGCTCTGTGGATTATCTCGATTCTCTCGCCTTCTCCGAAAAAGTAAACGGTATGCTCACCGACGACATCACCACCCCTGATGCCGAATACTCCTATCTCTTCTCCTCTTGGTGATAACCCCTCTCTACAGAATTTGAGTTCTACAATTCTTTTTCTGGCTTCAAGGACATTTTTTACGATCTCTGCAGCTTTTATCGCTGTTCCACTTGGTGAATCTTTCTTCTTTCTGTGATGGATCTCGACGACCTCTACATCGCATTCGTGGAGGTAGCTGGCTGCAAATTCGATGATCTTCCAGAAAACGTTTACTCCTATACTGAAATTCGGTGATACGACGGATGGTACTCTTCGACAGTTTTCTTCTAGCTCTTTTTTCTGAGAGTCGTTGAATCCCGTCGTACCGACAACAAGTTTGACACCTCTCTCAGCAGCAACCTGTGTATTTTTCACAGCGGCCTCAGCGGTTGTGAAATCAATCAAGATGTCAGCATCCAGTTTTTTTATATCGCTCTGTATTTCAACACCAATTCTCCCGATTCCAGCGACTTCTCCAGCATCTTTTCCAGTTTGCACAACATCAAAAGCCTGCACGAGCTCAAGCTGCTCGTCTTCCACCACTTTTTTTACGATTAACCTGCCCATTCTTCCCGCTGCTCCTGTAACAGCCACTTTCATAGGGTGAGGAGTGCAGCAGGTTTAAAATTACTTCTTCAATCTCACAATAAAATTACAATAAAATGCTCTCTTTCGTCTTCCGTTCCACCACCATGTTTCTGCAAATCCAAACCTGATCAGTTGGAGTCCTTTTTCTGATTCGAGCAAAAAGGGTTATCTCCAAAACTCTCGTCTTGTTATTTTCCCAGGATAAGTGAAAGAGTCCAAAAGATCTCCCAGATCCTCAGAAGTTGTCAACACAGTGGGATTACAGAAACTCAAATGTGCTCCGATCTTCTCACTCGAGTGGTTTATATAAGTTCAAGCGATTTTAGAACTTCTTTAACTTTTTCTGTTTTCTCTCTGTTTAGTTCAATCAGTGGCATCCTGGGTTTACCCGCTGCCAGTCCCATAAGTTCCATAGCCTTTTTCACGGGAATTGGNTTGGTGTCTATGAAGAGGATGTTAAAGAGCGGTGTGAGTCTGTGGTGAAGTTCGGTTGCTTTTCTGATATCTCCGTTTGTGAATGCTGTGTACATNTCTTTCATGAGTGCTGGTGCAACATTCGCTGCTACGCTTATCACGCCCTTTCCACCCAGACATAGAATTGGAAGAGTGAGAAAATCGTCTCCAGAGAGCAGAACAAAGTCGAAATCAGATGTGAGACGTATGATGTCTGAGATTTGCTTTAGATTCCCGCTTGCTTCCTTTATTGCCACTATGTTATCAATCTCAGCAAGTCTGACAACGAGCTCAGGAGTTGTGTTTATCCCAGTTCTGCTTGGGACGTTGTAGACTATTATCGGTATCGAAACAGATTCTGCTACAGCTTTGTAATGCTGGTACAGCCCTTCCTGATTTGGTTTGTTGTAGTAGGGAGTTACGAGCATTGCAGCGTCAGCTCCAGCTTTTTCCACTTCTTTTGCGAGCCACAAAGCCTCCCTGGTTGAGTTTGAACCTGCTCCACCAATAACCGGGACGTTTGCAGTGTCTGCAACGTATCTGACAACCTCAACGTGCTCCTCGTAGCTAAGAGTGGCAGCTTCGCCAGTCGTTCCAGCTGGAACGACAGCATCCACATACTTTTCAACGTAGTCCANGTTTCTGGCAATCCCCTCGTAATCAACACTGAAATCATCCCTGAAGGGTGTTATCAGGGCTGGGATAACACCGCTAAACATTTACAAGCCCCCTGTTAACCCTCCTTGTAATATATCCTGCTACCCTATTTCTCACTTTTTTACTCTGGATGTTTGTCAATTCTTCCACAAGTTTTTTGTTCCTGTCAAATTCTCCTGTAAACAAGTCAGGATACTTTTTTAGCAATTCTCTTGCGATAACCTTGATGTATGCAGGTTTTACCGTTCCCATGGAATCTTGACCATAAACTGAATATTTAACATTTTGCCTTCATTTGAAAAAGGGGAGGAGAGGTTCTGCAAGATTACAGAGACCACAAAATTCATAAACAACCGAACGTAGTATTGACAAGGTTGTGGGCCCGTAGCTTAGCCAGGTCAGAGCGCCCGGCTCATAAGGTTTCAAAAAAGCCTGAGATACCGGGCGGTCGAGGGTTCGAATCCCTCCGGGCCCATTGCATTGCTACACCCCAAACTGCCGGGGGAGTCTGTTACGCTGTTCTCACTCTTTCTGATTGGGATTATTGGGAGTGATAATGGTTCTGGCTCTGACTCTGAGGAGCGGGTATCAGCACGCTCTNCTGCTCAGCGTGCTGATGGTAGTTTATTTCATGAGGTCTATGCTGTTCAGAGAGCTGAGGGAGATCTGATTAAGTGAATGGGTCAACTTTAACAACTTCTTCAACGAGATCGAAGAGACTGTCTGTTGATAGAATTCTCTCTCCTTTCAAAATAGCGTGAGCCAGATGAATGGAGTCGAATACGTTCAGTTTGGGATACTTTGATAAAAGTTCCGTGGATCTTGCCAGAACTTCTTTCGTTAATGGAAGGATTTTCAATCGAGTGATTCAATTTTCTCCATAACTTTGATCGCTTCCTCCCTGCTCTCTTCTCTCAGCAAAACGATCTGGCATTCAACAACGGTGATTGCTGACGTGCAGAAATCTTCATNGATTTCCGAAAGTTTACGCCTGACGACTTCTTTAAGCCAGTCTCTCTCCTTGATCTGCGAAAGGATTATGTCAGTGTCAAGATACACCCTTTTCNCNCCTTTCGAGTCTCTCCTTGATCATCTCGTATGCATAGTCCTCAGCCAGCTTGTGGATTCCCTTCTCGAAGAGAACGACCAGCCTTGCACCGTATCTCAAAGCTTCGGACCTTGATGAGAATACCTTTCTCTTTACGAGTTCATCAATCTCCTCTACGAGTCCTTTCGGGAGGGATACTGGGATTACCTCTCTTTCCTCACCCATCGGTTAAAAAGTTGTTATAC
>MTNC01000041.1 GCA_002010285.1 Archaeoglobus sp. JdFR-41
AAAAGGTTTGTAGAGGATTAAAGCGGGTGAAAAAATGCCTCTTGAAGCATTACTTGAGGAGATAACCAGAAAAGGGGAAGAGACCGTTAGAAAGATAAGAGAGGAAACAGAGAAGGAAATTGAAAGAATTAAGGAAGAAGCAAAGGAGAAGGCAGAAGAGATCTTGAAGAAAGCAAGAGAGGAAGCAGAAAAAGAAGCAGAAGCACTGAGAAAGCAGGAAATTTCGAGTGTCAATCTCGAAATGAAGAGATTAATGCTCAATAAGCAGAAGGAACTTGTGGAGGAAGTGTTCAATCTTCTTAGGCAGAGAATAAAGGAGATGGACGAAGAAACGAAAAGGAAATTGATAAAGATGCTTCTCAGCAAAAATGCGACTCCGGGGATGAAAGTATTTTCCAGAAAGGAAGATGAGGAACTTGTTAAGGGCGTAGTGGAGGAACTCAAAATTGATCTCGAATATGCAGGCAATGTGGAGTGTCTTGGTGGAATAATTCTGGAGGATCCAAGTGGAGACGTGAGAATAAATCTAACGTTTGATGAACTTGTTGATGAACTGTATGAACAAAAGCTTAGTGAAGTCTCAAAAATTCTGTTCGGGTGATGACTTATGATTTCACGGAGCAAGGCTACCTGGGCTTACATTGTTGCAAGGACGAAGGTGATGAAGAGCAGACTCCTGAAAGCAGAGGATTTCAGAAAGCTTTTGAATATGGATTTCGATGAAATCGTAAGATTTCTTGAAGAGACAGAATACAAGAAGGAAATTGATGAGATGGGTTACAAATACACGGGACCACGACTCNTGGACTATGCTCTCTATTCAAATCTTGCCAAAACTTACAGAAAAATACTTCAAGTATCCTTCGGTGAAGCGAAATACTTGGTTGGCGAGTATCTCAAGAAATGGGACATTTGGAACCTTATAAATGTTCTCCGTGGAAAGAGTGCGAGAATAGAGCCAGAGGTTATTGAGGAAACGTTTGTTCCTGCTGGTGAGTTAAGTGCGGATTACCTGAAGTCCCTTCTTGTGAAGGAAATTGAGGAAATTGTTAAGGAGTTTGAGGGAACACTTTATTATCCGGCCCTTTCAAAGATAGGAACTGCTCCAATGAACGTTGTTGAAGATGAACTGTACAAGACGTACTACAGAAGACTTCTGGATATACCTCAGAGGGAGTTCGAGACAAAACTCTTTGTCAATTTCATAAGAATGGAGATCGACATAAAAAACATAAAGACAATCCTCAGACTCAAAGTTGACGATGCAGGGATAGATGAAATCATGGAGAGAATAATTCCAGGAGGATTCGAAATAACAGAGGATGAAGCCAGGAAATTGGTTGCCATGCCTCTGGATGAACTTCTCAAGTCACTTGAGGGATACTGGTTCTGGAAGGGAATCGAGGCTGAAATTACAGATCTTGCTGAAGTTGAAGTGGAGTTTGACAGGGTGTGGATACAGACAATTGCAAAAAGAGCCAGCAATTATCCGCTGAGTGTGCTTCCCGTGTTGCAGTACATTGTTCTCAAGAAGGTTGAAGTAGATAATTTAAGGGTTCTTGGCTGGGGTAAGTGGCAAGGTTTGCCAAATGAAGAAATAGAGAGACAGATGGTGATATTATGAAAAAGCTGGCTGTAATTGGTGATCCGGACTTCAACACNGGTTTCATGCTTGCTGGTATAAATGAATTCTATGAGGTCACCAGCGATGAAGAATTAATTAAGGCTGTTGAAGATGTTTTGAAGAGAGAAGACATAGGAGTTGTTGTAATTCCTTATGAGTATTTGAAAAAACTTCCTCCTATCCTCAGGAGGGAGATTGATGAAAGAGTTGAACCCACTTTCGTCGCTCTCGGGGGAAGTGGGGGAGTTGAAGAATTGAGAAATAAGATTAGAAAGGCGATAGGTGTTGACCTATGGAAGTGAAAGAAGTTGGATATGTCGGAGAAATTTACAGGATCTCAGGGCCATTAGTGGTAGCAGAAGGGCTGAAAGCCAGAATGTACGATCTCTGCAAAGTTGGCGAAGAGGGTCTGATGGGTGAGGTTGTAGGTCTTGTGGGTGACAGAGTTCTTATTCAGGTTTATGAGGATACTTCCGGTGTAAAGCCGGGAGATAAAGTTGAGAATACAGGAATGCCACTGAGTGTTGAACTTGGTCCAGGACTTATCAGAAGCATTTACGATGGAGTTCAGAGACCTCTACCCGTTCTCAAAGAGGTCAGCGGTGATTTCATAGCGAGAGGAATCGAGGCGCCAGGACTGGATAGAAAGGCGAAGTGGGAGTTCAAGCCGAGAGTTAAAAAAGGTGAGAAGGTAAAACCTGGAGAGATAATCGGTACTGTTCAGGAGACGGATGTTGTGGAGCACCGCATTCTTGTTCCACCAAATGTAAAGGGCGGTGTTGTAACAGANATTTACGAAGGTACTTTCACAGTTGAGGATACGGTGGCTGTACTCGATGATGGAACCGAGCTAAAGCTGTATCACAAGTGGCCTGTCAGAATACCTCGCCCGTATGTAGAGAAACTTCCTCCAGTAATTCCCTTGGTAACTGGCCAGCGCATTCTTGATACGTTCTTCCCGGTTGCGAAAGGTGGAACCGCTGCAATCCCAGGACCATTTGGAAGTGGAAAAACTGTTACACAGCACCAGCTGGCAAAGTGGAGCGATGCGCACATTATCGTTTATATCGGGTGTGGTGAGAGNGGTAACGAGATGACAGAGGTTCTTGAAGAATTTCCAGAGCTTGAAGATCCCCGAACAGGTAAGCCGCTGATGGAGAGAACTGTACTTGTTGCGAATACCTCCAACATGCCTGTTGCTGCNAGGGAGGCATCAGTTTACACNGGAATTACCATTGCAGAGTACTTCAGAGACATGGGATACGATGTGGCAATTCAGGCAGATTCGACAAGCAGATGGGCTGAAGCAATGAGAGAGATCTCAGGTAGGCTTGAGGAGATGCCAGGTGAAGAGGGTTATCCGGCATACCTCGCTTCAAGGCTTGCTGAGTTCTACGAAAGGGCTGGAAGAGTTAAGACCCTTGGTGGAGATGTTGGAAGCGTAACGGTTGTTGGAGCAGTCTCACCGCCTGGTGGAGATTTCAGTGAGCCTGTTACTCAGAACACTCTTAGAATCGTGAAGGTTTTCTGGGCACTCGACGCCAAGCTGGCTGCCAGAAGACACTTTCCGGCCATCAACTGGCTGCAGAGCTACAGCCTCTATACTGAAACCCTCAAGGAATGGCTTGCCGAGAATGTCTCGCCTGAGTGGAATGAGCTGAGAAGGTGGGCAATGGAGGTTCTGCAGGAAGAGGCGAATCTCCAGGAGATTGTACAGCTTGTTGGTAGTGACGCTCTGCCGGAGTCACAGAGACTGCTACTTGAAGTTGCAAGGATAATCAGAGAAGTTTATCTTGTTCAGTATGCTTACCATCCTGTTGACACTTACTGCAGCCTCCAGAAGCAGTACGACATGTTGAAGGCAATAAAGCAGATAAATGACTGGTTCTTCAAGGCTCTTGAAGCAGGTAAAACGATCGAGGAAATTACAGGTGTAGAGGGACTTGAAGAGTTTGCAAGGGCCAAGCTTCAGGAAGATTACAAGTCTGCGATGGAAGCAGCTCTTGAGAAGATTAGAAAGAATCTCCTCGGGGAGTGATGAATATGAAGGAGTACAGAACTATTAATCAGGTTGCTGGACCTCTCCTTTTTGTCGAGAAAACAGAACCCGTTGCCTACGGTGAGCTTGTTACAATCACCCTGCCGGACGGTTCAACAAGAAGAGGNCAGGTGCTGGATACCTCGAAGGATATAGTCATTGTTCAGGTTTTTGAAGGCACGAGGGGTATAGACACCTCCAGTACTGTCAGATTTACGGGAGACATCGTTAAACTGAGCTGTTCAAAGGATATGCTTGGTAGAATTCTCAGTGGTTCCGGTGAACCCATTGATGGTGGCCCAAAAATCGTTCCGGAAGAACGCAGACCCATTGTTGGTGCTGCTATAAATCCGTATGCAAGACAGTATCCCAGAGAATTTATCCAAACCGGAATTTCTGCCATTGATGGAATGAACACACTCGTTAGGGGTCAGAAACTTCCGATTTTCAGTGGTAGCGGTTTGCCACACAACGATATAGCTNTGCAGGTTGCAAGACAGGCAAAGGTTCTTGGAGAGGCAGAAGAGTTCGCTGTTATTTTTGCAGCTATGGGCATTACGTATGAGGAAGCTTATCAATTCATGAAGGAGTTCGAGAGAACTGGAGCACTTGAAAGAGCNGTTGTTTTTCTGAACCTTGCAAACGACCCAGCTATTGAGAGATTGCTCACACCGCGTATGGCGCTGACGGCAGCAGAGTTTTTGGCTTATGAATATGATCTGCACATACTTGTCATTTTAACAGATATGACCAATTACTGTGAAGCGCTTCGAGAAATCTCGGCAGCAAGAGAAGAAGTTCCCGGAAGAAGAGGATATCCGGGTTATATGTATACAGACCTTGCAACAATCTACGAGAGAGCTGGACGAATAAGAGGAAGAAAAGGAACGATAACACAGATGCCGATTCTGACAATGCCAGGTGATGATATCACGCANCCAATCCCCGATCTGACTGGTTATATTACAGAGGGCCAGATAGTCCTCAGCAGAGAACTTCACGCAAAGGGCATATATCCCCCAATTAACGTTCTGCCATCTCTCAGCAGGCTGATGAAAGAGGGTATTGGCGAGGGGTATACAAGGGATGACCATCCACAGTGGAACGACCAGATGTATGCTGCNTATGCTGAAGGTGTCGATCTCCGCGGCTTAGTTGCAATCGTTGGTGAAGAGGCTCTCTCAGAAAGAGATAGGCTCTTCTTGAAGTTTGCCGATGAATTCGAGAGACGCTTTGTGGCTCAGGATAGATACGAGGACAGAGACATTGAGTATACNCTTGATCTCGGCTGGGAACTCCTTGCGATGCTTCCGGAGAGAGAACTGACAAAGGTTGAGAGAAAATTCATTGAAAAGTATCATCCGAAGTATAGAAAGAAAGCTGAAGCCTCGGCAAAGGCTGAAGAAGGGGAAGCAGAAGCATCTTAGATTTAATTTTTTAGAGGTGGCAGGGTATGGCAGAGGTCCAGCCAACACGAATGGAACTCATAAAACTCCGAAGAAGAATAAGGATGGCTACTCGTGGTCATGCACTTCTGAAGATGAAGAGAGATGGCCTTATTATGGAATTCAGGGAACTGCTGGAAGAAGCCAAGGAGGTAATAAGCGGAATGATCGAAAAGTACGAGAAAGCTCAGCAAAAACTTGCACTCGCAACGGCTGTTGATGGAATCGTTGCAGTGAGATCAATTGCTCTTGCCTGCTGTCAAATCGAGCCCAGCTTTAAAATGAAAAGGAAGAACATTATGGGTGTTGTCGTTCCGGTCATCAAAAGAGAACCTGTAAGAAGAAAGGTTGTTGACAGGTTGTATGGTGTTCTCAGCACAACTGCAAGGATAGATGAAGCTGTTACTGCCTATGAAGAGCTTGTCGATGCAATCCTCGAGGTGGCTGAAATAGAAACCACGCTAAGGAAGTTAATTGAGGANATTGAGAGAACAAAGAGAAGGGTAAACGCTCTTGAGTATAGAGTTATCCCGACGATGGAGGAGCTTGCTAAGTTCATATCCTTTAAGCTTGAGGAAATGGATAGAGAGAACATAATAAGGCTGAAGAAGCTCAAGACAAAGAAAGCAAAGGCAGGATAACTTTAAAAATTTTTTAAAAGTGACTTTTTATTTCATCGATCAGAGCATATGAACTTTTTATTTTGGTGACATCACCAAAGTATGTTAGATTCCATAGTATCATGTGTTCAACTCCAATTTTTGCGTATTCATCGAATTTCTGGATGATCTCCTCCGGAGTACCGGCTATGTAAACCAGATTCATGATCTCATCAGGAACGTCTTTCACAGCCTCAAGTATCTGTTCTTTCGTGTATTTTGTTGGGATATAGTCCAGCAGTCCGTAGAATTTACCAAATGGATGTTTGTACCCAAGCATTTCATAGAATTCTGATGGGATTAAGAGGGCGTGTATTTTCAGTATGGTGTTGTTTAGCAATCTCTCCACCTCACTTTTCTTTTCGTCAACGATCAGGCTTACAAAAATTGCGTTCTCTATATCCTCCGGTTCTCTACCAAACTCTCTTGCGAATTTATTCAGTTTTTCCTTTCTCTCCGCATACATTTCGGGAGGAAGCGTTGTGGGTATCCACCCATCCCCGTATTTCGCCGTGATTTTTAGCATTCTGTCTCCATGGGCACCAATCCAGATGGGCATCTCTCCAACAGGTTTAAGGTCAAAAACCGCATCTTCCATTTTAAAGAACCTGCCCTGAAAATTTATTTTCTCACCATAGTCGGTCGAAAGCATTATTTTGATCAGTTCAAGAGCCTCTTCAAGTCTTGAAGCAGGTTTTGTAAATTCAATTCCGTATGGAACAATGTTCTCTGCTTCTCCGGCGCCTATACCCAGAATGAATCTACCCTCTGTTGCGTGATTTGCAGTAACTGCCTGCTGAAGCAGAACTGCTGGATGTCTTCTGAAAATCTCAGTTACAGCAGTTCCGAGCAGGATCTTTTCTGTTGCTGGAGCAGCATAGCAGATGGCAGAAAAAGCCTCGTAAAACATGTGACATGACGGATAACGCATGGCAAAAATCGTTTCGACCCAAAGATCATGTGGNTACCATCCCATCAGGTGGTCCGCAAACCATAGCGAGTCATAGCCCTTTTCTTCAAGTCTCTTGGCGGTTCTTGGAATCTCGCTTATTGGAGGAAAGGTCGGAGCAACAGTTCCGAATTTCATGAGGGCATTTGGATTGCAAGTATATGAATTTTGTTATAAAAAGTTACAACCAGAAGATTTATCTTTTAGTTGTTGTTCTATTCTTGTGGAATCACAGGATCTTGAAAAAGAGGAGCCAAGTTTAAGACTTGCCGACAAAATCTGTTCGTCACTGTTCAGCTCCTATACCATTGATGAAATAATGGATATAGTTAGGGAACACAGGGATAAGTCGGTTTTTATTTATGTGAGAAGAGACGATCCAGCATCTGTTAGAATTCTTGTTGACTCAAACGGTAAGCACTGCTACAGGTGTGGAAGAATTCTGATGGTCCCCATACCCAAAAAATTTGTTCTTCTGGAACCTGATAAACTCTACTTTGAAATGACACTGAAGGCAAATATTATGCTTGCACTGCGTGGGGCGCAGGAAAGGGAACTCCACCATTAAGTTTTTTAAACGCCATCCTACGCCATATCCATGCGCAGTGTTGCGGTACTTGGAGCTACCGGGATGGTTGGGCAGAAGTTCATACAGCTTCTTGAAAAGCATCCATGGTTTAAAGTGACAAGTCTTGCAGCATCTGAGCGAAGAATTGGAAAAAAATACGGAGAAGAGGTTGACTGGATCGTCTCTGAAAATGTCCCAAAAAATGTATGGGACATTGAAATGGTTCCGATGGATCCCAAGTATGTTGACGCAGATATNGTTTTTTCAGCTCTTCCATCCNACATTGCAAGGGAAGTTGAACCGAAATTCGCTGCTGAAGGTTTTGTTGTGGCAAGCAATGCTTCCGCTTACAGAATGGAACCTGATGTACCGCTTGTAATCCCCGAAGTAAATCCGGAGCATCTTTCTCTCATCGAAGTCCAGAAGAAGAGGAGAGGCTGGGATGGGTTTATAGTTACAAATCCAAACTGCACGACAATAATCCTTGTTGTTTCTCTGAAACCCCTGATGGATCTNGGTCTGCAGGAGGTAAAGGTTGCCTCTATGCAGGCATTGAGTGGAGCGGGTTATCCGGGTGTGCCCTCGCTGGCAATCACCGATAACATAATCCCGTTCATAAAAGGAGAAGAGGAAAAAGTTGAACAGGAAACACTAAAGCTTTTGGGTAAAATTAACGATGATTCAGTGGAGTTTGCCCCTCTTAGAGTATCCGCGTCGTGTCATAGAGTACCTGTAATAGATGGGCACACAGAGGCTGTCTGGGCTCAGTTTAGTTCTCCAGTTGACATTGAAGATGTGAAAGAGGCTTTTAGAAGTCTCAAACCGCTTGATCTCCCGACTTCACCGGATGAGGTTATAATTGTAAGAGAGGAGCCGGACAGACCTCAGCCACGTTTTGACAGGGATGCGGGTAATGGTATGAGTGTTGTTGTTGGTAGAATTAGAAAAGATGGCGAGAACTCGGTTAAATATATCGTGCTGGGTCACAATACAGTAAGGGGGGCAGCAGGGGCAAGTATTCTCAATGCCGAACTGATGATTTCTGAAAAAATAATTTAAAAATTTATATACTTCTTCTACCCTTCTTTTCTGAACTTCAACAAATTCAGAGGTGTTAATAAGTATGGAAATTTCTGTTCCTGAGCGCAGACTGACTGTAAAAACAGCTTTCAGGCTCATTCTCCCTGCAATGTACTTGAGTTTGGTTTTTGATCTTCTCGCTGGCTTTTTTCTTGGGGTAAACTTTGAAAAGCTCATGCTCCATTACCCAGCGCTTCTCATAATCCTTCCAGGATTGATGGGTCTAAGAGGAAACGTTTTCGGGGCTATGGGGTCGAGAATTTCCACCTCTCTCTATCTTGGTTCCGCTCAACCTGTATTGAAGGACGAATTCATAGCAAAAAACGTATTTTTCAGCATTTGGGCGGCAACAATTCCTGCAATGATTTTAATGTTCATAGCATTTCTCAAATTCTTTGACTTCAGTCAGCTTGCGTCTGTTTTTCAGATAGTTCTCAATTCAAGTGTTCTCATAGCCCTTCTTCTTTCAGTTGTTACAGCCCTGATAGTTATTGTCAGCTTCAGGAAAAACATAGATCCGGACAGCATAGTCGGGCCATCAATTACAACCTTTGCTGATCTGATTTCCATTCCTTCGCTCGTCCTCTTTATTTTCATTTTGGAAAAAATGGCAGGTNTCTCTACTCTTCTTGTAACCTTTTCGCTTATCCTTCTGACATTTTCCATTTTTTTCTCTCTCAAAAATGCGACTACTGGAGACAGAAGAATATATCGGGAAGTTCTTACAATAATAACCGTTCTGGCAGTTATTCAGGCAATAACGGGTAACATTCTTCAGGAGTTTAGCCATCTCGTTCACAGTGTTGTTTTTCTTGCCTTTGCTTATCCAGCAGTTCTTGGAAGTACGGGAAATTACGGTTCAGTAATCGTAGCAAGAACCTCCACAAAACTCCACCTGGGTGAGATTGAGCGGGTGTCTTACGAAATTCTGCATGATGTGGGAAGAGTTTTTTTGACATCTCTTGCTGTTTCGCCACTAATCCTGCTTGTTTCCACTGCTTTTTCATCCATGTATGGGTTCACGTATTCCTTCACTGCCTTTACGATTGCAGTGTTTTTCGCTGTTTATCTCTTTCTGGTGTTTTTTATTCTGGTCTTCTCTTCTTTACTCTCGATTTTTCTGTATAATGTTGGTGTGGATCCTGATAATGGGGGTATACCACTGGTAACAACTCTCTCGGATGTGATTGCCACAGCGGCAGTGGTGGGGATGGCAGGGATAATGACAGCTGTTTGACAGTCAGTTTTTAACCTTCTAAATGAGGTAAAAATCAAAAAGCTTAAGATTCTCATAGAGAATGGTTCTCATGAACCTCATTTTGCTGGGTGCTCCTGGCGCTGGTAAGGGGACGCAGGCAAAAATGATTTCAGAGAAATACGGTATACCTCAGATATCGACTGGTGATATGCTCAGAGACGCTGTGGCGAAGGGTACGGAACTCGGTAGAAAGGCAAAGGAGTATATGGATAGAGGAGAACTCGTTCCAGACGAGGTTGTTATTGGGATTGTCAAGGAAAGGTTGCAGCAACCGGATTGTAGAAAGGGCTTCATACTCGATGGATTTCCAAGAACGATCGCACAGGCAGAAGCTCTTGATAAAATGCTTGGAGATCTTGGAATGAAAATAGATGCTGTCATAAATGTCGCAGTTCCGGAGGAAGAAGTTGTGAAAAGGATTGTCAATCGAAGAACCTGCAGAAAATGTGGTGCTGTGTATCACCTGATCTACAATCCCCCAAAAGAGGACAATAAATGTGATAAATGCGGTGGAGAACTTTATCAGCGAGATGACGACAGAGAGGAGACTGTCAGGGAAAGATACAGAGTTTACAGAGAGAACACGGAGCCACTAATCGATTACTACAGGAGAAAGGGAGTTCTTTTTGACGTGGATGGTACGAAGGACATAAAAGGTGTGTTTCAGGAAATAGATGAAATTCTGAAAAAATTTGCGGACTAAATTTTTATTTCCATGAATTCTTCTTCAATTTTTCCTCTCATCCAGTCTGCGATAATCTCACTTACGGTATCTTCCTGCCTGAGAAAGTGAGACCCATTTCTGACCTTTACAAATGTTTTAGGTTTTATAGCTGCTTCAAATAGTCTCTGACCGTGTGTGTATGGCACAATTTCATCTTCGGTACCGTGCACGATGAGTTTTGGAATTCTGATTCTTCGGATCCACCTGAGGGGTTCAATTTCAAAGAACTCTCTCTCAAATCTCTCAGAAAACGTCTCGAAGTCTCCAATTCCTCTCAGAACGCCCTTTGTTCTTGCATTTTCGTAAACAAATCTCAACACATCTCTGCTGAACATATCGGCGGAGCAGGGGGTTGAAACTGTAGCAATCCTGACGACGTTCTTAAGTTCGGCTGCCACTCTGATTGCTATAACACCTCCCATACTGTACCCAAGAAGATAGACCCTGTCAAATTTCTCAGCTATGTTAACAAGATCTTCAATCCAAGCAGAGAGTCTGAATCTACCCTCACTCAAACCTGTGCCGGAAAAATCAAAAATAGCAGAAGGAATCCCCTTCAAAGCAAAAAAATTTGCCAGTTTAGAGTAGTTCTTTTCAACTACTGATCCACTTTCGTATGGAAGCCCATGACAGATAAGTAGACATCTTTCCACTGCTAACCGGAGAAAATTCCTCCCGATTCTTGCATCGAGGTGCATTGAGGATCTTTTCAGGCTACTCCAACGATTTTCTCAAGTTCTTCGAGGTCTTTTTCTATCTTTCGAATTTCTTCTCTCTTTTTAGCCACGAGTTCGGTTACTATATCTTTAAGATCTCTTGTGAGTTTGTAACTTTTAAGTGGTCTTCCTTTTCCTTTCTTCTTCAGTTCTCTCTCTTTTACCCATCCCCATTCTTTGAGATCTTTCATTGCAAGACTGACTTCTGGTTGGCGGAGGTTTGCAGCTCTCTCTATATCTCTTGAGACCGCTTCACCAGCTTTTGAAAGAAATACTATTACCTTTGCAATATTTCTGTTCAAACCCGTTTCTCCCAGTAACTTTACAACTCTCTCATCCTTCTCGCTAAGTTCTTCTACCATCTCATACACCTCACCATGAGCTTCAACACATCCATCTTATACCTGGTAGTATATAAATTTTTTTCCATTTAGCTATTTATCTAATAAGCATGAGTAGTTTAATCCTCCCCATCCTGTGTAGATTATTATAAAAGTAATAATTACTTACTTAAATGGAACTTATTTGCATCACATTTAGAAATCTTTATTAACAATCAAATTTCTTAGTTAGCATGGACAGGTTTGTTCATGTTATGCCAGTAGGAATGGACAGTGATAGAATAGTTCAAACTATAAAAGCAAGCGGGCACCCTGTACACAAGGCATACCTGGTTTTGGATAAATCTGACGCTGATGCGGAGAAAACAGCCGGTAAAGTCGAGGAGATTCTCAAACCGTTGATCGATATTTCAAGAGTTTATGTAGACAAAAAGGACATATATAAGACTGTAACAGATATTCTTAGGGTTATAAGGAAGGAGGTAAATGACAATAACGTGGTAATAATCAACTCATCTGATGCAGATCGGTATCTGACTGTAGCGTGTTATATTGCTGCACATATTTCAGGTTCTAAGTTTTACATTTCTCTCAATAAAGGTAAACTTCAGGAGGTTCCTGTACCCCCCCTCAAAAAAATTAATGATGAAAAGGTGAGTATTATAAAAGCGATAGATGATGAAGGTGGTGAGGTCGACTCCATAAACAGACTGATAGACATTCTCGAAGGAAAGGTGGAGGATCAGAAGAAATACATGGCTCAGAGAGCAAGAATGAGCTATCATCTGAATGGACTTGAGGAGGATGGTATCGTTATCACAAAAAGGGAGGGTAAAAACGTTAGGATAATTCTCACCGAGCTTGGTAAAGCATACGTAGTGATGTTTGGCTGAAACATGTTGTCGGTGTTGATTGTAGCTGAGAGTAGTGAGTGGCCACTCTACAAGGATCTTGAGGAATGCCTTCTGAATGATTTTCATGTGGAGTACTCAGAGAGGCTCAATTCTGATGTAGCAGAAGTGAACCGTGTAGAATTCTCTTATGAAATAATTTTTTACCTGAAAACTCCGGAGTCATCTGAAGTTCCAGCAATCTCAAGACTCTCTAAGAGAAAGGTGTTTGTCTTTCTTGTGAAACAGAATGGTCACATCCCTCTTGAGATTGAGCAGTTGTTTCCAGTGGCTGATAAAATCGTTCTGAATGCTGTTGCAATGCGTGGTAGGTTGGAGTACTTCAGAGGAGTTGATAGAATAGCTGCGGTTAATGCATACCATCTTGAATCTAACAGTTACGAGATTGTTCTGAATGGTAACAGAGATACGAGAGCTATGATTGGAGATATTGTGGTGAGAGTAGGTAAGAGTGTGATTTTTGGTATAAGAAATGATAATATCGCAGTTTTTTCAGCAAACATATTCACAAATGAGGCTATGAGGGAAGGAGACAACTGCCGCTTTATAAAAAATCTTCTCGAGTCGATGGTCGGAAGCGCTGAACTGTACTGAGTTTATCNTTTCTCTATTTAGAATCTTCGTCATTCNTTCATTCCTGAAGTTTAGCTCTTTAGCTCTCAACTCTGAATATCTTCACACCTCCAAAAACTTTAATGAGGGTGAAGTGTTCCAGATTTTTAGCATCCTCCACATGCAGCTTGTAAAACATGGAATTGTTGTAGATCTCGTAGGTTTTGTTCAGACCTATTTTTTCGGGATTTATACCTGCTGTAACCATAATGGATGCAAAGTAGTATTCTATTTTCTCCATATCTGTTGTAATGACGTATCNAACNCCCCTCTTTTTTACAATTTTCATTGCCTCCTCCTCATTTTGAGCGAGGAAGAATTTGGCTGAATCCATCGCTCCGATCACAAAATTATTGCTAACCACAGGCCTTTTAGCAACGTAGATTATCCAGTTTCCGTAATTCCACCAGGACATGATGCTGTATTCTGGTTGTTTGTCTGGTTGCAGGTAATAGGAAGTTGGTTCTGTGTTCTCTCTTATCCATTCAAGAGTGTTTCTCCAATCATCTGTNAGNGGATGGGAAGTTGCTGATGCCACGATGGAAGGAGCGGTGATAAATAGAAGGAGAAATATTATTGCAGCTATATCNGATCTTGAGATGATGTAGTTATCCTTCTTTGTCTGTTCTTTTCTTTTTCTTTTAGGTTTGGAAGTTTTTTCCATTTCCAATGATCTTTCAATTATGGTGTAGATGCTAAATGCCGCCAATATAGCAACCGGGAATGTCCAGATATCAGCGAATCTTAAACGGAAGAGTGTTAGAACAAGAGATGATACAAAAAAAGTGTTTATAAACACGTTCTTCTGTATTAAAAGAGCTGGAAAGGCAAATATCGCTACAAGGAAGCCAGTAATCCATAGCATATCCATTATTTGAAAACTTCTCATCTCTACAATGGTCGCTGCAGGACCTTTTGTTTCCAGAATGTAGGTCAGCCCTCTTTTAATATATGATAATTCTTTCATTTGTAAAAAGTAAATTATGAGAAATATAAACATACAAAGGCAAAGATAATGAAAAGTTAAGTTTCGTGTTTTTGCAAAAGAACCTATCAATACAAATAAAAAAATAGCGAAAAATGCAAGTCCAATTTCAGGTTTAAGAAGTAATGAAATAACTGGTATTGCAAATGAGATGGAGTTTAGCCGTAATTCTTTAGGGTCTTTCCACATTAGTAAACTAACAGCAATCAGTGACGCGTATATCGGAGCTCCAATCCATGAGATGGATAGCAATGCTAAGAATACACCTCCTAGAACTATGAATATAAGTTTTCTTTTAAACTCTTGGTATTTTTTTAGCATTAAATAAATTGAGGTTAAAACAAGTGTGATTACCCACATATGGTGGTCCACAAAACCAACAACACTTCTATAGACCAGTACAGGGGATACAGTAAAAAAGAAAGAAGCAAATATGGAATAGTATTCAACTAATTTTTTATCTGTGTCTCCTTTAACATCTTTTATAATTTCTTTTGCAATTAGGTATACAAGCAATGTAGATATTAGTGATAAAATCACCGGTATAAATGCATCAACACTCTTGCCAATCTTTTCACCGAGAAGTAGAATGGGTATGGATAGTATATATATAAAGCCAGGAGGTATATCTATTTTATATCCAAAAGGATAGTTGATATAGTGGTCCATCTCTGGCCACTCTCTGGTGTGGGTTAACAAATCTACGAGTCTCATCAGGTAGTACGAGTCAAAACCCTGAGGGTAAAAAGTATCTGAAAACACCAAAGTGAGGTTTTGCAACCTTATCAGAAATCCAATGATTAGCACAGCTGCAAGTGGTAAGTATCGTTTCAGATTCATCCTTTTGCAGGTTTCAAATCAAACTTATAAACTTTGCTTTACTTAAATTTGATTTAATTTCCAACAAAATATGTAAGGGAAGTTTGCAGTTATTCATAGAGAACAATACTCATAGAATTTCCTTGTTATTTATGTGGTGGGTAAAACCAGTTCCAAGGCTTATTACATCGTGGGTCATCACTTTTTCCATTAATAATCTTCGGGATTATTGAGTGGTCGTTCCATGGTTTTCTAACCTCGTCAGGATTCTCGTAGTCATATAGTTTATTCACAAAGTAGATAAGAACGGCAGGTTGGTTTCCAACAACCTTAAATCCATGCCAGTAATGACCTGGCACTCTTACCATTTGAGGGATTTCGCCTGTTGAGATTATCTCGTTTAGATGTTGTGTTTTTTCGTCGAAAATACATATTTTAATTGTTCCCTTTACACACACAAAATAATCGACTTGCCCCCTCTCATGTTTGTGCCACGCCCTCACTATATTTGGGTACGTTACCGACAAATTGGTCTGAACAATATCATCCTTTAGTACATCCCAATCCCTTCTCATAATTTCAGTAAAAAATCCTCTCTCATCAGCGAATTTTCGGAGAGGTCGAACTGCAACACCTGGGAGCATCATAATAGTTTCTTAAATTTACGTGTCTGAAAAATTTTTCCATGCTACTCACTTGAGTACTCCTCTTTTAAAACTTTTAGAGCCCTCCTCAGTTCGTACGGTTTCTCTCTTAGATAATTTGAAGCTTTGGTGGTATCAAGTGAGGAGTCTCGAGGCCTTCTTGCGATCCATTTCATATCACTCATCCGTGTAGGATGTATCAGGTTCTCGTCTAATCCAAAAGTTTTTGCAACCTCAACTGCAAATTCATACCTCGAAACTCTTGTAGCTCCAGCAAGGTGAAAAATACCTTTGAGCTCTCGTTCAGCAATTTCGAGGATCATCTTAGCTAAATTTATGTTTAGTGTGGGTGTTATATATTGGTCAGTTACAATATTAACTCTACTTTCATCCTTTAGTTTCTCGATTAGCCACAAAACAAAGTTGACCTTTCCGCTAGCCGGCTTAGACCCGTATATTACACAAGTTCTTGCTATACAAAAATCCCGACAGTAATTTTCACCTAGTAATTTTGTGTATCCATAGTAATTTATTGGGTTTGTTTCATCATCTTCGTTATAGTATCCCTTNTTACCATCAAAAACATAGTCAGTAGATATATAAATAAAGAAAGATCCTATTCTTCTAGCAATATCTGCCAAAAATTCAGTCCCTTTGACATTTATTTTATATGCCAACTTTTTTTCAGTTTCACATCTATCAACATCTGTGAGTGCAGCAGCGTGAATTACAGTATCTGGTCTCAACTCTATAATAGTTCTTATACTCTCTTTTTTGGTAAGGTCGATTTTAATAGGATGACCAAATCTTGGTTTGTGATTATTGTAACCAGAATAAACTTCATACCCAAATTCTGTCGCGATTTCTGCAATTTTACTTCCTAAGAGACCACTTGCTCCTGTGATGAATACTTTCATCCTTTTTCACCTTTTTACCATTCCAGTTTCCATGGCATAGGATGTAGAACTTTTCCATTAGCCAAAGGTTTCCACCACCAAGTGTTCTCTAAATACCAATTTACAGTCTTTTTTATCCCCTCTCTAAAATTATGCCTTGGTCTCCATCCTAGTTCTCTTATTTTTGAAGAATCTAGGCTNTATCTCAGATCGTGTCCGGGCCTATCTTCCACGAATTCAATTAGGTCATCTTTACCCATAATTTCCAAAATTGTTTTTACTACCTCCAAATTTGTTTTTTCTTCCCCTGAAGAGATGTTGTATATCTCTCCTTTTTCGCCTTTTTTTATGACTATATCTATGGCTTCACAATGATCTAAAACGTATATCCAATCCCTGATGTTTTTACCTGTTCCATAAATAGGTATCTTTAGATTTAATGAAGCTCTGATGATGGATTTAGGAATAAACTTTTCTGGGAATTGATATGGTCCATAATTGTTTGTACACCTTGTAATCAGGGCGTTTAAACCATAAGTTCGAGCATAGGCCAAAACAAATACATCTGCTGAAGCTTTACTAGCAGAATAAGGTGAGGAGGGTTTAAGGGAGTCCTGTTCTTTAGATGAACCTTTCAAAACGTCACCATAAACTTCATCAGTGGAAATCTGGATGAGTTTTGCGGATCGGTTGTTTTTTCTTAATGCTTCAAGAATTGTAAAGACACCAACAACATTACTCTTCAAGAAAGATTGAGGATTTGATATGCTTCTATCAACGTGGGTTTCAGCTGCAAAGTTTACCACAATATCTACATCGCGAGTAATCTCTTTCATCAAATTGTAATCACAGATGTCTCCCTTAACAAAAGTGTACCTGTCTTTGATATCTACGAGATTATTTGGATTTGCTCCGTATCTCATGGCATCGAGGTTGATAACTTCCAAATCGGAGTACTTGTTGAGTAGGTATCTTATGAAATTGCTTCCAATAAACCCTAAACCTCCAGTTACGAGAACTCTCATACCACTAGAGGATAATATCTGAATTATCTCCTACTATAAATCTTTTTCCGGCTGGTTTGGTATCTTTTCCCCTGATTTTAACGTTTTTGCCTATCAAACTCTCCACTATTCTTCCCGCGTTAATGACCTCGCTGTTCTCCATTACAACACTATCTTCGATCTCAGTCTCTATTACTTGGCACTCATTCCCTATGGATGTATATGGGCCTATGTATGAATTTATTATCCGACAATCTCTACCGATAATAGAAGGCCCTTTTATGATTGAATTCTTTATTACACTTCCATCTTCTACCACAACTCTTCCAATAATACGTGAGTTTTCAATTTTTCCGGAGTTTTTGTATTCGATCTCGTCTAAGACAAGCCTGTTAGCTTCAAGTATGTCTTCTGGTTTTCCGGTATCTTTCCACCACCCTTTAACGATGGAAGCCTCAACTCTGTAACCATTCTCGATTAACCACTGAATCGCGTCTGTTATTTCAAGTTCGTTCCGCCATGAAGGTTTTATATTTCTACAAGCGTCAAGAATTACTGGTTTAAAGAAATAAACTCCCACTAGAGCATAGTTGGATGGAGGAACTTTTGGTTTTTCGATCAATTTTTTGACTTTACCATTTCTATCAAGTTCTGCTACACCAAATCTTTGAGGCTCCTCTACTTGGGTTAAGAGAATTAATGAGTCTGGATTCAGTTTTTTGAATTTCTCAATGTGGGAAGTTATCCCATCTTTTAGGATATTGTCTCCTAAGTACATGACAAACTCATCTTCATTAAGAAATTCTTCAGCAACAAGTATTGCGTGAGCAAGTCCAGCAGGTTCTCCTTGATGGATAAACGTTATTTCAGCATCCCAGTCAACCGATGTAACAGTCTCGATAACTTGTTCTCTGTTAGGACCTGTTATTATGCCTATGTCGTGTACTCCTGCCTCAATTGCATCTTCTATTGCGTAAAATAGGACTGGTTTGTTAGCCACTGGAATCAGCTGCTTCTGCTGGGAATAGGTAAGGGGTCTGAGTCGTGTGCCATGTCCGCCTGAGAGAATCAGTGCTTTCATACCTTGAGATTCTACAAATTACTTAAAAAACTTTTCAGAGCATTCCATTGTTTAAATTCTATAGATTTTAGATAGAAACATTAATATTTAGTTTTAAACTGAGAATTTCTCCCCTAATCGCTTCAATAATCCTTTTCTTTGCTTCCTTATCCCAACCTTCTTTTGAGTCTGGTAATAAAGGTCTTTGATCTTTGAAAAGTAAAAACCATACCTGCCACTTTCCAGATTTATTTATGCTGAAGGTGTAATTCACTTCATATTGGGGCCTCCATTCACTCTCGATATCAGCAGGTAAGTTTGGGAGGGTTATACTGAAGTCATCCATGAGAGTTAGATTTTGAATTTCTGTAACGTTTGTTTCGGACTCATGAGTCGGTTTGATAAGCCAGATTTCTACATAGTATGTAACGTTCCTGTATTCATGGTTTGCTATGCCAAGTATAACAGTTGCTTTCTCCCCTACTTTAAGCTCTGTAGGGTAATTAGATGCCTTTCCACCTTGCCCAAGCATGTAGAATTCTGTAAATGTTTCGCGCTTGGGCTGTATAATCGAGTACATAAGAAACGCTGTTGAAATAAAAATTACAGTCAGGAGCAATATAGTAATGATTTTGCTTAAGCTACCCTTTTCTTTCCAGCTGAAAACCTTGGTTAGAGATATCAATATGTTTTTTATTATTACTTTACCAATCATTGCATCTTCAAAAACGTAATACCATAAACAACTTTTCTATGGTCTTGAGCAAAACTATTTATACTAAAACAAACAACAAAATGCATGGGAAGAAAGCGAGTTTACGAAATTGTAAAACATCTACCAGCAGAAGAACTGGATAAGAGAATCAAAAAGCTCGAAAAAGATACGCGAATCCTAAAAAGACTTTACTTCATAAGACATCTCTACAGAGGACTGAGCGTTGAGGATGCAGCAGAACTTGTAGGTGTAACAAAGGCAACAGGCTACGCATGGCTTAAAAGATGGAACTCTAAGGGTTATGATGGTCTAATTCCAGAGTTTNGTGGAGGAAGACCTTCTAAACTCACAGAAGAGCAGAAGGAAGAACTCAGGAAAATGCTCAGGGAAAAGGATTCCTGGACGACAAGAGAAGTTCAGGAGCTAATTGAAGCAGAGTTTGGAGTTTTTTACTCTTCATGGCAGGTTAGAAGGATTCTCAAATCATTTGGTATGAAGTATGCTAAACATCATAAGGATTACAGAAAACAGATAACGCTGAAGAGGCTTTAAAAAAACCTGGATGAAGTTGAGATTTGGATTGAGCGAGATGTTATAGGATTCGTTGATGAAATGGCTGTCGAAGCAAACGCAAATACAGCAAGGCTGTGGAGTTTTGGAAAGCCGGTTAGAAGGGTTGCAACTTACGTTAAGGCTAAGGTTACGAGATTCTACTGCTTAAACGGAGAGAGCATAATAGAGTTTCCTGAAAGAAACAGGTCAGAAGACTTCGTGTCTTTTCTTAGGAAGATAAGAGAAGTAAATCCCGGGAAAAGAGTTGTCATTATTCTCGACAATTTCAGGACGCATCATGCTAGGAGAGTAAAGGAGGAAGCTGAGAGGTTGAACATTTCGCTGGTTTACATTCCTCCTTACTCTCCAGACTTAAATCCAATTGAAAACGTTTGGAAAAGCGTTAAAAGAGCTGTTTCCGAGGTGTCTCCGCTTAATATGGAAGAACTGAAGGAAACGATTGCTGAATCTTTCAAAAAGTTAACAGAGTCTATATCTTTTGCAAAGGGCTGGATTGATAAGTTCTTGGGTGATGAGTTTAATATGTTTTGCACTTAACCATAAATTTTCTGAGGGAGTAGGTTGTGGAAGATTCCAGAAGAATTTCTGATTAAATTTAAAAATCCAAGAGAAAATTTCAAAAAACCATTCTTGTTATTAAGGATTATTTAAGAGAATGGCAGTAGGGTAGAAGTGATATGAGAACTTTAATAATAATACCAGCGTACAATGAGGAGATAACGATAGGATCAGTTGTAGCTCTTGCTAGGAAGTACGGAGACGTTCTTGTAGTTGATGATGGCTCGGAAGACAGAACTTCTCAGATTGCCCAAAGCACAGGTGCAACTATAATAAGGCATGAAACGAACAGGGGCAAAGGAGAGGCGCTGAAAAGTGGTTTTAAGTTTGCGATTGATAATAACTATGACGTTATCGTTTGCTTGGACGGTGATGGGCAACACAACCCTGATGAAATTCCCATTCTTTTGGAACCAATAATCAAGGAGGAGGCGGATTTTGTTATTGGCTCCAGATATTTGAGCAAAGATCATAAAACTCCGTTTTACAGAAGATTAGGGCTTTTCATCTTAAACAAGATGACAAATCTCACTTCAGATGTAAATGTCACTGATTCTCAAAGCGGTTTTAGAGCATTTAGTAGGAGAGTACTGGAATTGTTGAACTTAAGCTCGGTAGGGTATGGAGTTGAGAGTGAGATGATATCTCAGGTGTCGGGGAAAGTAAGAATTATAGAAGTTCCAGTAAATATTCGGTACGATGTTCCCAAGAAACACAAAAGAAACTTCTTTTTGCATGGAACAGAGGTTCTGGCAAAAATCGTTGGAATAATTGGCTACAAGAGGCCACTGCTTCTTTTTAGTACCCTTAGCTTTATATGTATGGCCGTTTCAGGATTTCTGGCGTATTGGGCTCTCCAGCCGTACTATATGGGAGGAAATGTTTTCCTGACGCAGGCTATAGGAGCCGGAATTTTTGCAATCATTGGAATACAGTTGTTCGTCGCCGGATTGATGCTGAATGTCTTGGCAAAGATGGTGGAGAGGTAGGAATTTAGATGAGAATCGCTTTTGTTGGTTC
>MTNC01000036.1 GCA_002010285.1 Archaeoglobus sp. JdFR-41
TTTTTAAATTTTTTTCGTTTACTGTATTTTAATACTGGAATGCAAGGATCTTCCTTGCTTCCATTTTCTCTATTTTTGAGTTTCCTTCTATAAGCAGATTTCTTCCTGCATATATTTCTCCAATTTCACAACCTCCAAGAATCCTTACGTCCCCTTCCGAATATACTTTCCTGCCCTTACATCCTTTAAGTATCAGGACGTAATCTGCTANTATGGAGTTGAACTCAGATTCTGCACCAATTACAGCTTTCTCACATCTAACTGTTCCTCCTACAGCACATCCCTTGGCAAGATAAACCTCTTCTGCTTCTATATCCCCAAAAAAGCTGCAGTACATTCCCGTCACAACCTTTCCGTTAAACTTTATATTCTTGGTTACAATTGCTCCCTTCTTCACCACAAGAACTCCTCTCGACCTGTCAACAAGAAAAACTCTGCTCATCTTTTTTCAACTCCCTGTCTCACCTTTACCGCCACGCCCCTATCCATTTCAAGCATCTCAAAGGCTGAAAGTAAACATTTTCCTGTAGCAAGAAGTCTATCGCTGGTATCAACAACAAGAACTTCTTCTCCTGCCCGAATATCTTCATCCACATCAACAACATGTTTTGCAAAGACACTTTTACCGGCAGCTATGAATTCCGAAACTTCATCCATCACTGTAACTCTCAGTCTGGGGGGAGGGAAAAAGCTGTGCAACCTTTTAGCCCCCTCTATGCTGAGCGTAAGCCAGCCTGAATCTGCCTTTACTGTGGCTATTCTAACATTCCCGTCAATTATCTGTCTAACTCTTCCAGTAGAGGATAGCAAAAGTGTGCATGAGTCGGGAAACAAAACTTTTCCAGCGCCCTTTCCAAACTGGTAGTCTGCAATCATTCTAACCGCTCTTAAACCTTCATTTACCATACCTTCTCTCCCTCCTTTGATATTCTCTCAAAATCCTAAGGAAATCCACGTATCTGAGAGCTTTCCAGTCGATATCGGCAAAGTATATTTCACTGTAGATCGTCTGCCACACGAGAAATTCCGGAATTTCATTACCGGCTTTTATTATCAAATCAGGCTGGGATCTGATCGTGAGACAGCTCTCAATTAATTTTTCATCAACTGCATCGGGTGTTATCTCGCCATTAATAACCTTCTTAGCAAGTTTTTTCAATGCATTGACTATCTCTTCCCTTCCTCTGAAACCGAGGATGATATTGAGCCTGATTTTTCCTCCACCATATTCGTTTACACTTCCGTTTTCAACAATTCTTATTCTGACATCTTTAAATTTGAAATCAAGTGGTTCATGGGAACACAGAGTTATCTCAGAAATTCCAAACTTCTTGCACCACTCTATAAAGTTTCTGAATGCTTTTTCATCAGGTTTCTTCTCACTTACGATCATTATGTGATCTGGCGTAGTTTTTATTTTCCTGGTAAGCATAAATTCGTAGATTTTCAGCAGCATTCACCAANTTTTTAAAGAGAGGAATACTTAACTTTTCCCAATGTTTCCAGCAATAATCCTGTCGATACTTGCCCTTATATCAGCCAACATGAAACCACGAATAGCCTTTGCTCTATTTACAATTGCTCTTGTGGTGTACTCCACCAGAGCTGGTAGAGTGTCAGAGCTAAAATCGGAGGAGAGGGTTGTATGGAGTGGATCAATGGAATATTTTAACTCATTCCTNATTTCAGCCATATTCGCCGGTTTTGCCTGTATCTCTCTCCCACCGGATGTGGCGTATCTTCCTGCTTTTCTCGTCATATTTCATGAATTCAGGAAGAGTGCTCTCTGGAATGTTGCCCTGTTTACCTCTGGCTCACTTTTCTACATTTCATTTTATGCAATGGTAAAGGACATTCCGNTGAACATACCATACTTATTCTTTGTGTCACTTGCTATTGGATTATCTGCATCACTGGTTGAAAGTGTTGAAACAAAAGCTGATAAGAGAGTTATTCTCATGATTGCCGCTGCCACAACTTTCACAATTTTTAAACTTTATATACCCTCTGCTTCATTGGAATCACTCGCAATAGCTTTTGCGGTCTCTTTCATTCTCAGTCTTTTTGCAATGAGAACCGGTGTCGCAGATGAAAGTGGATTGATGAGTGCAACCCTTATCGGTACCACGCTCATCCTCTTCACAAATATATGGTTCTTTGCTGTAATCCTAATCTTCTATGGTGTGGGTTCTGCGGTCACCAGATACAAGTACAACCTGAAGCTCAAGATGGGGATTGCTGAGCCTTCAGGAGGTGCGAGAGGTTATACAAATGTTTTTGGTAACAGTCTCGCTCCTCTGTTCTTTGCAATGCAGTATGGAGCTACTGGAAACATTATTTTTGCAGCGTGTTTCGTTTCATCTGTTGCTGCTGCTCTGGGTGACACGATGGCTAGTGAAATTGGAAAAACTTCGAAAAAAGTGTACCTCATTACGAACTTCAGCAGAGTTGAACCAGGCCGAAGTGGAGGTATCTCTATCATTGGAGAAGTTGCGGCTCTCGTTGGAGCTGTAATTCCAGTTATTGCAGCTTCCATTGTTGGTATAATTCCCTATGAAATGATAATCTTCACAGTTTTAGCCGCTTTTGTTGCTGTTCATATTGACAGCCTTCTTGGTGCAACTCTTGAGGAGTGGGGCTATCTTACAAATTCAGCTGTCAATTTCCTTGCTACACTCTCTGCTGGAATCATAACGTATCTTCTGTTTGCATGAGGAAAGAAATTGAAAGCTTTAACGTTCACTTCGATTTTCTGTATCGAGATACCAGAACAACAGCTAAAATTGCGATGATAGTAGGAACGAATTCAAAACCTGGACTTTCAACGATTTCTCTGATTCTGGACTTTTCCTTGACCTGCGGTGGAGGTGGAGTGAATGCTGCGTGAATCAACTGCTTTTCACCACCAGATTTGGATATCATTGTCAACAACTTTGCCAGCCTTTCTGAGAGTGTATAGTACATGATTTGAGCATAAATATTGTCTGACGTCTTTGCAAATTCAAAGTAAGCTGCAGGTAAAACCGGAAATACAGATTTCTCCGCTTCACTGAGTGAAATCTTTGCCTCCTCCTCTACTTTTGAGAGCTTATCCTGAACATCCCCATACTTCAGTTCAATCGACAGGCTTGAATCCGTGATTGACTGTACTGCAAGCACAGCAGCTCCAGCGTAAAAACCATCGGTAAAGAGAGATTTCGAAGTTTCAAGTGACTGATATGCTCGATCAAGCAAAGATGAATACCCTCCAAGAGAATTTGCATAAACAAGCAGTGATCCAGCCTGATTTATGTAGAATTCTGCTCTCTTCTCAATCTCACCGGGATATATTTCGTAGTCGTTCTTTATCTCGGGAAGAAGTGATAGCCATACCTTTGCACTTTCCACTCTTTCTTTTGCNTAGGCAAGATAATACAGGGGATCTTCATTTGTTGTGGTCTGGGCAGTTTTAAGAGCGTTTTCCGCTTCTCCAATTCTCTCTTCTGCAGCAGCAAAGAGCTGGAATGAGTTCACACCAACCTTTTGATTTGCCAGATATTCTTTCATGCCATCTATCTCTGCCTTTATCTTTGCAACTTCTGCATCAAACTGCTCAGGCGTGGTTATCTCCTTTTGATAGAGAGCGTATCGGAGATAAATTTTTGCTTCAAAGTATCTACTCGTTGCAGTATAGTACATCCCTTTGTTGTAGAAGTCTTTTGCTTCTTTAATGAGTTCACTCGCTTTTTCACTTGAAATTTTACTTTGAAGCTCATTGACGGATTTTTCCATTTCCTCTGCAAGTTTTTTCAAAAGAGGTGAGTATTCTCCAATCGTAAAGTTTGCTTCGGGTTTTTTAATTTCGTAGCCTGTGTAGAATCTAAGAGCATCATTGATCGTTTCAACTTCGTAGACGTTAACACCTCTTTCCTTTCCGTATTCAACCAAGTCAACNTCCTTGGTAACGGGTGTGATGATATATATCATACCAATTCTCTTCGTCTCTTTCTCTTCAACGTAAACCTTTGTTTGCCCTTTTGGTACCAGAAAGATTTTGCCCCCGCTTTTCGCTGCAGCATCCAGTTTGTATGTCAGTCCACCAACAGGACCGATGAATCCATCCGGGTAAATCATGCCTGTCATGAAAACGTCGTTCCTGATTTTCAGATCCTTTATTGCTGCTATAGTTGCAACAGTCATCACTGCACCAGCAGATGGACCACCAACAATTGGCGCGTCTGCTTCGATTGTGTAGAAAAAGTCATAGTTTGTAAAATCTATACCCAGCAAGTCACAGGCTGTAAGAGCAGCCAACTGAGCACTTCCCTGCATGTCTATCTCTGTATAGGGAGTTGTGGAGACAAAAACTCTACCATCACCGGGTGTAACGGAAACTGTGATATTTATGACAGCCCCTCGTGGGCTCTCACCACTGGTTACCGCTACTGCNTTTATATTGACAGTTTTTGCACCTGGACACTGAGCCAGCACTGGTNCAGATAAAGATAGTGAGACCAACAATGCCAGCAGAATAAAAAGAGTTCTCTCGAATCCACCCGAAGTCTTCATGAAGCAGGGAGGAAGAAAAAGAAAAAAAAGTTTTTGGTATTAGACTTTCAGAATTATCTGGATTTTCCTATTAGAACTCTGTCCCGACCTTCTTTGTGAGATCNACCAGAATCTGGGCTGCCTTTGCGTACTTCATCACCATTGCCATGTTGCCCTTCAGTTTGAATTTTCCTGTCACAAGACCTTTTATTGGGTCAATTTCTCCAGCCAGCAATTTCTTCCAGTCTGAATACTTGCCCCTGAACTCATATGCAGCTTTTACTTTTGATGGATCATCAACCCTGTAAGCCTCTCTTGCCTTCCCGTGATAAAGGTCTATGTATGCATACATCGGCTCCTTCAGNTCTTCATCGGGCTCCACAACGAACAGAAAGTCTCCCTCCCAATCTTTAGCAGCCTCCTCGTATTCCTTGCTCTCATTTATCGCATTCTTATACGCCTCAATCCACTCATCGCTGAAAAACTTTGGCATAGCAATCACCAGGAATAATTATGGTTAATGTTTTTTATATCTTTCTGCTTCCAGTAGGCACATTCCATGAGCCTATTTACTTATTTTTACTGTTTTTCTGAAGCCTTTGCCAGTTCGCTCTCAATTATCTCTGACACTCTATCAAATGGCTGGTACCCAACCAGTTTGATCCCATTTATGAATATCGTTGGAGTTCCTGTAACTCCAAGTGCCATCCCATCTTTCTTATCNATGTTGACTTCATTTTCATACTTCCGGGAATCCAGACAGGTTTTGAATTCTTCTATATTTAGTCCCAGCTCCTTGGCGTATGTGTTCAGCATTGTGATATTCTTCGTCCACTGAGCCTGTCTCTGGAAAAGGAGTTTGTGGTATTCCCAGTACTTACCCTGGTCTCCAGCACATCTGGCCGCCATGGCAGCCATTACGGCACTCTCTCCATGGATTGGAAGGGGGAAGTCCTTGTACACGAACATTATCTTGTCTTCATATTCGCTGAGAATTCTGGGTAGAACTTCATTCTCAAATCTCGCACAGTATGGGCAGGCAAAGTCAGAGAATTCGACAATTACCACTTTTGCACTTTTGTTCCCCAGATATGGGTCAGTCTCATGGATGGGTACTTCAACTCTGCTGTACTTGTTGTAGATATCTATAACACAGTTTCTCCCGGCGATGAGCTCTTTACCATCCTTTGTTAGATAAACGGTCTCCACACCCATNGTTGATCCATTCTGTGAAAATTCGAGCTGAAGTTTTAGTAGATTCTCTCCAAATGAAGACGTACTGAGAATCTGAGCAGTTGTTCCAGGACGCAGGAGCCTCTCATTTATGAATTGAAGTGCATTTTTCACGGGATCTTCTACGTAGGATTTGTTTATCTCCAGCATGCATTTTTTACTCAGAACAAGAACATCACCGTCCAATGTTAGAAAAACATCCTGCTGACCAATTGANTCACCATTTCGGGAGAAATTAAGGGCGATTTTGTAAAAGGATGAATCATACTTTGTGTAATTGATAAGAGTTGCGCTGTAACCTGGTTGAAGTAGCTTATTATTTATGTATTCAACAGCATCATCTACCATTTTTTTCACTGCAGTNATATTGGTGATTCCACCACCTTTTCCAGTCTGTTCAGGTTGCTGTGCGGGTTGCGAACAACCCAGAACAACAACTACCAGAACAATCAACACAGNCAAACCCAATCCGAATTTTCTGTCCATACCTTTGAGTAGTATGTGGCGTTATAAATTTTGCCTGAATTAGGTGAGAGAAATGTCAATATACGTAATTCAATAGTATTGTTAATATTTAAGATAATTCAACAAGTAGGTCTTTTACGGCCTTTCTTACTGCTTCTTCGCTACTGTATCTCGGTTTCCAACCCAGTCTCTTAATTTTGTCTATCGAAAGTAGCATNATGGGAATGTCCCCCTTCCACCCTCTTNTACCTCCTGTAAATCTGAATTTTGGGTTAAGATTCATCTCATCGCTAACTATCTCGGCAATCTTTCTAACCTTTATCTGATCTTCCGATCCAATGTTGAAAATGTTCACTCTCTCGCTCGCTCTTAAACCTGTCAGCATCGCGTCAATACAGTCGTCAATGTAAATATACGACTTCATCTGTTCACCATCTCCAAGAATTTCCAGTTCATCAGGGTTTCTTTTTAATTTAAGGATGAAATCGTAAATAACGCCATGAGTACTCCTTTTTCCAATGACGTTGGCGAACCTGTAAATCCAGACCTGCATATCAAATGTATGGCAGTATGACTCGATCAGAGCTTCGCACGCCAGCTTCGATCCGCCGTATATACTCACGGGATGAGTCGGATGGTCTTCTGGAGTTGGTATCACACACGTTTCTCCATAAACGGTTGACGTTGAGGTGAATATCAGCCTGTTAACTCCTGTCCTCCTCATAGCTTCAAGGAGATTGTAGGTCGAAACAACATTGTTTCTGTAAATTTTTTCAGGATGAACTGCTCCGACCCTAACATCGGGATTGGCTGCAAGATGCCAGACCTCATCCACATCTTTAAGAACCTCTATCAACACATCGATTGCGTCATTGCGTGCCAGATCAAGTTTAACAAATTCAGCTTCAGGGTTCAAAAACTCTCTTTTCCCCGACGAAAGATTATCAATAACGATTATTTCTTCTTTTTTAATCAGTTTATCAACCACATGGCTGCCTATAAATCCTGCTCCTCCGGTTACAGCTATCATTGGGGAAAGATTTTAAAATGAGTTGTTATATACTTTTTCTGCCACCCGGGTAAAATCTGTAACTATCCCGTGGTAAGCTTGCAGCAACATAGTTAAACTTCAAAAACAATGAGGTGATAGGAGGGGGAGTTAAATGCTTCCAAACCAGATGGTGAAATCCCTGATTGGAAAAGAAGTGAGAGTGGAAATGAAAGGAGAAGAAAGTGAACTTGTAGGTAAGCTGGAAGGTGTGGACGACTACATGAACCTTTACCTTACGAACGCCACAGAAGTTAAAAACGGTGAAAAAATCAGAAACCTGGGCGAGATTGTTCTGAGGGGAAACAACATTATTCTAATTCAGCCTGGAGAGTGACCACTGAATTTTTAGTGAATCGAGTGAGACCAGAGGGTAACAGAAAATGAGCGACACGTTCCAGATTGTTGATACGAGAGAAGAAATTCTCAAAATTCTGGAAAAGCGTGGGGCCGTTCTTCAGAAGGATTTATGGAAAGAACTGAACATCGACAGTAGCAAGTGTTCCAGGATACTCAGAAAACTTGAGAAAGAGGGGCTAATAAGAAGGGTGGAGGTTGTAGTAGATGGAGTAAAAACCTTTAAAATTGTTCCTGCAGGGGAGGAAGAGGAAGAAGAAGAGGAAGAACTGGATCTCAAAGCTATAATGGAACGAATGGAGGACATTACAGGGTTAGCTCCCTGTTTTGGTTGCTTAGAAACCGATTGTGAGGCCAATAGTTGCTTGAAACTTGAAGTATGGTTTTTAAGGAGGTGTTACACCAGCTAAAAACTCACGAATCCTGCAAATTGTCTGGATTATTATACCTCTTGTCACTTCAGCCAAACATATTTTAAGCAGGAATTATTAAGTTTTAAGGACAATGACAGCAGATGTTGAGGAAGCGCTTGGTGGATTGGAGTTTGAAACNACTGCTGAGATAGAGGTACCAGAGAGGCTAATTGACCAGGTTATTGGTCAGGATCACGCAGTTGAGGCTATAAAGAAAGCTGCGGTTCAGAAAAGACATGTAATGCTTATAGGATCTCCGGGAACCGGAAAATCAATGCTTGCAAGAGCTATGGCAGAACTTCTGCCAAAAGAGGAACTTGAGGATGTACTTGTCTATCCCAACCCTCAAGATCCAAACCAGCCAAGAATAAGAACAGTTCCGGCAGGGAAGGGAAGAGAAATTGTTGAAGCCTACAAGCAGGAAGCCATGAAAAAGATGCAAGCAAGGAACTTTATTTTGTTTGCACTTGTTTTCATGATCATCGGATACACGATTCTTGTGGATCCGAAGAGTTTCATCTGGGGGATTATCGCTGCTGTGCTAATATTGATGCTCGCCCGTTATTTCATACCAAGAGAAGATAAGAACATTCCAAAACTCCTGGTCGATAATTCAGGCAGAGAAACCGCTCCATTTGAAGACGCAACTGGAGCTCATGCAGGAGCTCTTTTTGGAGATGTCAGGCATGATCCATTCCAGAGTGGTGGACTTGAAACGCCAGCTCACGAGAGAGTTGAAGCTGGAGCCATACACAGAGCTAACAAAGGGGTACTCTACATAGACGAGATAAACACTCTCACAATCGAATCTCAGCAAAAACTTCTAACAGCTCTTCANGAAAAGAAATTTTCCATAACCGGACAGTCTGAGAGATCGAGTGGGGCTATGGTAAAGACTGAGCCTGTGCCGTGCGATTTTATCCTCGTCGCTGCTGGAAATCTTGATGCACTTATGGGGATGCATCCGGCTCTCAGAAGCAGAATAGAGGGGTACGGATACGAGATTTATATGAATGACACAATGGAGGATACCCCAGAAAACAGAAGAAAGCTTGTCAGATTTGTAGCACAGGAAATAACCAAAGACGGTAAGATACCACACTTTGACAAATACGCCGTTGCAGANATCATAAAGGAGGCAAGGAGGAGGGCAGGGAGAAGGGGACACCTCACACTTCGTCTNCGAGAACTTGGTGGATTGATAAGAACTGCCGGGGATATTGCAAAGAGTGAGGGAGCAAAACTTGTTACAGTTGAACACGTGATAAAGGCAAAGAAAATTGCAAAAACAATAGAGGAGCAGTTAGCGGACAGATATATCGAAAGAAGGAGGGACTACAAGCTATTCCTCACAGAGGGATATGAAGTTGGGAGGGTGAACGGACTAGCTGTTATAGGTGAGTCTGCTGGAATTGTACTACCGATAATTGCTGAGGTAACGCCAGCGATGAGCAAGGAAGAGGGACGAGTTATTGCCACCGGCAGACTCCAGGATATTGCAAGAGAGGCGGTTATGAACGTCTCTGCCATAATAAAGAAGTTTACAGGGAAGGATATATCCAACATGGATGTTCACATACAGTTTATAGGTACGTATGATGGTGTTGAAGGCGATTCCGCGAGTATAAGCGTAGCCACTGCCGTGATTTCAGCAATAGAGAACATACCAATAGACCAGTCAGTTGCAATGACCGGCAGTCTTTCAGTTAAGGGAGAAGTGCTTCCAGTTGGTGGCGTTACATCAAAAATAGANGCGGCAATTCAGGTTGGACTGAAAAAGGTCATAATTCCGAAGGATAACATGGATGACGTCATTCTTGACGCAGAACATGAAGGAAAGGTTGAGATAATTCCGGTTTCAAGAATAGATGAGGTTCTCGCTCACACACTTGTTGAAGGAGAAGCAAAGGAAAGACTGCTTGGTAAACTCAGAGAGATTGCTTACGCTTATTAATATATTTTATTACAAATTAATAGCATATAAATAGACTGGGATATTATTTTTCTTATGAGGTTCCAGAGATTGATTCCGTTAATCCTGCTTGTCTTTGCATTTATCATCGGTTGCTTCCAGATGGGAGGAGATGGTGGATACGGAAGTGGGAATCACGTAGATCAGGCAGGTCTTAAAAAATTCACGTCTGCAGAGGAACTGCGTGAGTATCTCGAAAAATCGAGAGAAATGGGGTATTACGGGTTATGGGCTTTTGGTTTTGTCAGAACAGCAGAACTTGCTGTAGTACCCTCAGCTCTTTCAGAACCCACGCCACCACCGATTCCGGGAGAGCTTCCTGAAAAAGCTATTGGCTCGGAATATCAGGAGTATCTGAGATACTCAACAACAAATGTGCAGGTAGCTGGAGTAGACGAGCCGGATATTGTGAAAACGGATGGGAGGAATATATACTTTTCAAATCCAGTGATCTACAAGATACTGACAGATATCTACCCACCACCACCTGTGAAAAGCAAAACAGTGGTGATATCAGCCTATCCTCCGGAGAACATGAGTGTAAGCTACGAAATTGGTACTGGTGGCAGTTTGCTTCTTGAAAATGACATTTTAATGGTTATTGGATACGGAGAGGTAACAGCATACAGAATTGGAGAGGATAAAGCCACAGAGATGTGGAAACTTGAAATGAATGGGACATATGTGGATGCAAGGCTCTATAATGGCTCTCTCTACCTTGTTACACGAACTCCTGTGAGCATACCCCGCCCATGCCCCATAAGACCCCTCAGTGTGAATGGCGAGGCACTAACGGTGAGATGTGTGGATATATACTATCCCGTCACCCCGGTTTACAGCGACACAACCTACACGGTTGCTGCGATCAACCCGGAAAACGGTGAGATAAAGAAATCTGTCACACTGATAGGCTCGGTTGCAAACTCCGTTCTCTACATGTCCGGGAACGCAATCTATCTAACCTACCTCTCCCTGAAAGATCCAGCAGAAATTTATCACGGATTCATAATGGAAAACAGGGATCTTTTCCCTGACTGGGTTNCCCAGAAAGTGTCAAAGCTGAGGGAATATGATATTAGCAGCAGAGCAAAAATGGTAGAGATTTTCGCCATACTCGAGCAGTTTCTTGGGTCGTTGAATGAAGATGAGAGNAAAAAGGTCGAGAATGAGCTGTGGAACAGAATGAGTGATTACTGGAAAGAGAAGGGGAGGGACATTGAAAGGACAATCATAGTCAAGTTTTCAATGGAGCTTGAACCGNTTGCCAGAGGCGAGGTTCCAGGTAGATTGCTCAATCAGTTCTCTCTCGACGAGTATAACGGCTACCTCAGAGTTGCAACCACGGTCAGAACGTCTACGTCACTCAACGATGTTTATGTTCTCGATTCCAGCTTGAAACTGGTTGGATCGCTAACGGATCTCGGTGAGGGTGAAAGAATATACGCCGTGAGGTTCATAGGGGATAGGGGTTACGTTGTAACGTTCAGAGAAACTGATCCTCTGTTTGTTATCGACCTCTCTAATCCTGAGAAGCCCTCGCTGAGTGGAGAACTCAAAATTCCAGGATACTCCTCTTACCTGCACCCAATATCCGAAGATCTACTTCTCGGAATAGGTAAGGAGGGGAACTATGTGAAAATTTCTTTGTTTGACATCTCCTCACCAGATAATCCAGTTGAAATGGACAAGTACATCCTTAAAGAGTACTGGTCTGACATTCTGCAGACACATCACGCATTTCTNCTCGACAAAAAGCACGAGGTCTTTTTCCTCCCAGCAGGAAGTGGTGGGTACATCTTCAGCTACGCTGATGGTCTTAAGATCGTTAAAGCCGTTGATATGCCTGCTAAAAGGGCCGTTTACATAGATGACTACATGTACATCATTGGAGATAGCGTAGTGGCAATAGACGAGAACACGTGGAAGGAGGTCAGAGAAATAAAGCTTCAATAATAATTTTTATTTTTATGCAGTACAGAAACTGAAATAACAAAATTTTTAAAAAATTAATTTCAAAACTGTGGTATGGATAAAATAGATGAGACAGATATAAAAATTCTTAAAGAACTTCAAATAGATGCACGAAGAAGTCTCAAGGACATTGCTGAGAAAGTTGGAGTTGCGGAGGGGACTGTCTATAACAGAATAAACAAAATGAAACGAATGGGGGTAATCAAGAAATTTATTCCGGTGATAGACTACTCTCTTCTCGGATACGATATAATAGCTGTTATAGGTGTTACAGCTGAAGGTGGCTATCTGGTAGAGATCGAGGAGAGAATAGCGAAGGAGGGTAATGTGACGGCTGTCTATGATGTAACAGGAGAATATGACATGATAGTAGTTGCAAAGTTCAAGGATAGAAAGAGTTTGAATGATTTCGTGAAGAAGATTGCAGGTATGGAGAAGGTCATCAAAACCTACACTATGCTCGTTCTTAATGTCGTGAAGGAGTCACATATTATTGAGCTTTAACCCCCTGATCCTGTTTTTTTCTCCGTTCCCGTTTCACTTAGTGAATCCACTATTTGAGCAAATGTTCTTGCACCAATTTCTTCTGGTCGTTTTTCGAGAATTTCATCGTCTATTTGCACTTTAATATTTCTTCTTCTGTTCCATTTTTCGACGATCTTTTTCATCTTCTTTCTTCTCATCGTGAATGCGAATGTAACGAAATCTCGAAAGAGTTCGAGATTTTTCACCCTGATCTCCGGTTCCGGAATTATTCTGACCACGGCTGACTCAACAGAAGGCGAAGGTCTGAATACGGATGGTCTGACTGTTTCAAGAATTTTTGCCCTGCAGTATGCTTTGCTGATGACTCCAATTCTGCTATCCTCCCCGCAAAGTCTTTCAGCAAATTCTTTCTGGTACATAACCACTGCTAAATCAAATCTANATTCAAGCAACTTGAAAGTGAGAGGTGAGGAGATTTTGAATGGTATATTTGAGACAAACTTCGTGAAGTGCGGGAATTCAACTTTAAGAGCGTCTCCCTCAATTAACTGGAATTTACCATCTTCAATCTCCACTGAAAATCTTTTTTTCAGAAAATTTACAAGTTCAGGATCCTTTTCAATTCCCACAACTATTTTCGCTCTTTCCAGTAGAAAGTGTGTGAGGTTTCCGGTTCCGCATCCAACTTCGAGAACCACGTCACTATCATTAACTTCCGCATACTCAACAATCCTCCTGAGCAGGTTTCTGCTGATAACCATATGCTGACCGAGGTCTCTCTTCATTCTCATTGTTGAGTTTTACCATTAGTTTTATTAATTATCCACCCAGTTTTTGACTCAAAATTATGGAGGTAACGAAATGCTGGAAAACGATATCCTGTCAACTGAGGAAGAAATAAAATTAAGAGAGGAAGTCAAGGAATTCGTTGCAAGCATAGATCCGGAACTTTTAAGAAAAATGGACAGAGATGAAGTGGATTATCCATTCGAATTTGTTGAGGAGGCAGCCAGGAGAAATCTCCTTGGCTTGAGATTTCCTGAGGAGTATGGTGGAAGAGGGATGACTTGGACGGCTGAATGTGTTGCCCTTGAAGAAGTGGGTACCCTCGGAAACGGTCTTGGGTGCGCTTACGCTATGGTGAGCATCGTTGGAGAGGCNATATACAGATTCGGTGAAGAGTGGCACAAAGAGGAATTTCTGAAGCCAATGATAAAGGGAAAGAAAATCTCAGCAGAAGGACTTACTGAGCCGAGAGGAGGGAGTGACTTCTTCGGTACAACAACAAAAGCTGAGAAGAAGGGAAATAAGTGGATACTCAATGGTGCAAAGAGGTTTATTGCTGGGGGAAAGGTAGCTGACTTTTATTTGATCTACGCAAGAACAGATCCGAATGCCCCTGGGCATAAAGCACTGACCGCTTTTTTGGTGGAGAGGGACATGGGTGTTGAGATTGAGGAACTCTACAATCTCCTTGGATTTAGAGGAATGGGAACTGCCAGAATAGTCTTTAAGGATCTGGAAGTACCCGATGAGTACAGAATTGGGGAGGTCAACGGGGCAAGAGTTATCTTTAACAGGATGATGATACCAGAAAGATTGACTTCCGCAGCAGGAGCCATTGGAGGAGGAAGAGCGGCTTTAGAGATAGCCGTAAATTACTCGAACAAGAGAAAGGCGTTTGGAAGGAAAATACGGGAGTTTCAGGGAGTTAACTTCATGGTTGCTGAAGCCATAACAAAACTGGATGCAGCAAGAGCTCTCACCTACACAGCAGCAAAAGCTGTAGATCTTTATGATGCTGGCATATCAAAGATTGACCCCAGAAGACTCGTTAGTGAAGCCAAGTATTACGCAACAGATGTTTGCTGGGACGTTGTTAATAAGGCTATGCAGATAATGGGGGGAATTGCGTACACTCAGGTTTACCCCATTGAGAGGATGCTCAGAGATGCCCGACTTTCACCAATATGGACTGGAAGCAACGAAATAATGAAGGTTCTAATTCAGCACGAAACATACAAGCTCATGGGTCTGCCATCGAAGGAGAGAGATTACGAAAAGGATGCTATGGACTGGTACAAGGAGTGGGAGAAGGTTTACGAGTAATTTTCTTTTTTCATCATTTACTATTATTTTCTGACAGCTTCAAAAATTTCATCCTTTATTGCTTATCAGGAAAGTTTAAATTAAACTAAAAATTGTTGAAATTAGGGTGATTAGATGGCAGATGAGGTTAAGAAGTTCAGATATCTGTCTCCAGAATGGATGAAAGAAGTAGAGAAACGTGTTAAGGCGGAGTTGAAACCAGAAGATCTCGGAAACGTCACGTCTTCCATGATGAACATAGTTGAAAACTGTCCTGATGGCAAAACCAGATACATGTACTTCAGGTTTGAAAACGGTGAGTGGGCTGAGGGACTTGTTGGAACAGAAGATGATGAGGTTGCCACAAAAAAAGCTGAATTTATTGTGATTGGAGATTACGAGACTTTTGCAANGATTTCAAGAGGAGAACTCGTAGCCAGAGAAGCATTGATGAGAAATAAGATTAAACTGAAGGGAGATATGGTAAAGGCCCTCCAGCTTGCAACTTACGTTGATAAGCTGAACAGGGTAATCTCCACAGTTCCAACTGAATTTTGAAGGGGTGTTTTCGATGGATTATGATTATTCTGTTGATTGCAGAAAAAGAGTGAAGAGAATTCAGGAGAAAATGGAGGAATGGGGACTCTCTGCCTATCTCGGTTCGAGACTGCGAACAATCAGCTACGTTGGGGATGTGTTCTGTCCATGGAGATCGTTTGTGATAATCCCGAAAGATGGCGAACCGACCATTTTTACCTTCATAATAGATGCAGAGCGTGTTAAGGATGAAAGCTGGCTCGACGATGTTCGTGGTTACGGTCCCCTTGGAGGAGGACACCAAATGGATGTTGTCAGCGATGCTCTTCAGGAACTGCTACCCGAAACTGGAAAGGGGAAAATTGGTGTGGAGCTTGGAATGTCGAATTATCTCCCCGAAGGTTATCTGACAACCGAGGAACTGGCCGCACTTAAAAGCAAACTCCCCAATGCCGAGTTTGTTAACGCCATTGAGATTATAGATGAACTCTCAATGTACAAGGAACCTGGAGTTGTCAATAGATTTCGCAAAGCTTCAGAAATAGTGGATGCAGGACATGCAGCAGTGATGGAGGAGTTTGAGGTTGGAATGACTGAAACGGAAATTGCAGGAATTGCAGAGAGAGCTATGAGAAGAGAGGGGAGTGAATGGGCATGGAGTTTTACAGGAGGTAATGAGATAGCTTCAGGTTATCGAACCGCCTATCCAATGGGAGCATGTACACCAGCAACAAGAAGAAAAACGAGGAGGGGAGAGCCGCTCATGGTGGATTTACATGCGATGTTTATGCTTGCTCTTGGAGACCATGCTCACAATTACCTGATAACTCCGGTATCAAGAAGGCAGAGAGAACTTGCAGAGTACTTTATCGACACCGTAAACAGGGTGATTGATCTCTACGAGCCAGGAGCAACTCCAGCGAGAATCGCGGATGGTGTGTTGAGCTGGGCAGAGAAAAGAGGGATTGCTCAATATCTCATCCCTGGATTTGAGCATGGAATTGGATTGATGGGGGATGAGTGGCGTATTGGTGTTAACAATGGGCCAATGCCTTACTGGACGAATCCAGACCATGTTTACGAGCCGGGACAGATGGTGATATGCGCTGTTCAGATGATGGTGCCGGAAGAAAAAATTGGTTTCAGATATGAAGCTCCAATCGTAATTACCAAAGATGGTTGCGAGGTTCTGGCAAAAACACCGCTTGAAGTTACTGAACTGGGCTGATTTTCAGGGAATTCAAAAAAGAACCTTTTTATTTTTTAACCCTCTTTCTCATCCATGCTTGAGAGACAGACAAAAGACTTCATCAACGTAGACCCTCTCCAGACTGGCGGTAAGCTCACAGGTGAAGCAAGAAAAGCTCTGATAGAGTGGGGCGATGGTTACAGTGTTTGCGATTTTTGCACAACCGGAAGACTCGATGAGATAAAAACTCCTCCCATTTACGAATTCGTTCATGAGCAACTTCCTGAATTTCTTGGATGTGATGTTGCAAGGGTGACGAATGGAGCAAGGGAGGCAAAATTCGCTGTTATGCACTCTCTTGCAAAACCTGGTGGATGGGTAGTTATGGATTCCAACGCTCACTATTCAAGTTACGTTGCTGCAGAAAGAGCAGGGCTGAGTGTTGCTGAGGTTGAGAATTCAGGCTACCCGGAATACAGGATCAATCCCGAAAAATTTGCTGAGAAAATTGAAGAAACGAGAAAAAAAGGTGACGTTCAACTTGCCCTGATAACCTACCCTGATGGTAACTACGGAAACCTGCCGGATGTCAAGAAAATAGCGAAAATCTGTGCTGAGTATGACGTTCCTCTGCTGATTAACGCAGCATACGCAATTGGAAGGATGCCCATAAAGCTGAAGGACATCGGCGGGGATTTTATAGTGGGTAGCGGTCACAAATCGATGGCTGCAAGTGGTCCAATTGGCGTTCTGGGGATGAAAGAGGAGTGGAGTGAGATCGTGCTAAGAAGATCGGTGAAATACAAAAACAAGGAGGTAGAGCTGCTCGGCTGCACGGCAAGAGGAGCAACAGTGGTTACGCTGATGGCCTCCTTTCCCCACGTGAAGGAGAGGATAAAGAGGTGGGATATGGAAGTGGAAAAAGCAAGNTATTTTGCTTCAAAAATGGAGGAGATTGGAATAAAGCAGCTCGGCGATAAACCGCACAACCACGACCTCATGTTTTTTCAGGCAGAAAATCTCTACCAGATATCGAAAAAGGTTAAGAGGGGAAGGTACTTCCTCTACAGAGAACTGAAAGCAAGGAAAATACACGGAATAAAACCAGGGCTAACGAGGTATTTCAAGCTTTCAACCTATGGTTTGACCAAAAACGAGCTCGATTACGTTCTCGCAGCTTTTAGAGAAATTTTAGAAAAGTATAGCTAAAAATTTAAAATTCAAAATTTAGAAACTGACGAGATTTCGATTCCTTTCCTCGTGGAGCCGGAACGAATTCAACTCCTGGATGTCTCTGCATCATCGGTTGAGGATACAGTTCCATGAGAGCATAAACCTCTGGTGGCACATCCGTTCTTACATTGAGTCCCAGTTCTCTCGCAACTTCGACGGTAATCGGGTAGTCATGAGTCCATCTCCCTTCAGTGAGAATGTTTGCAACCTCTTTTGCTCTCTCCTCGCCTAATTTTTCTTTAAGAAGACTGTAAACAAAATCTCTAACCTGATTCAGAGCTTTTCTTGCTATATCAGCCATTATAAGAGTTTGATCATCTATATCTTTTGGATCTTTTTTCTCAACAGCACTGAGAATTGAGGGAGCCGGAAAATTCATGAGCTGTGGNTCGACAGGGCCAAGAACAGCATGTTCATCCATTATTATTTCATCTGCTGCAAGAGCGATTAGAGTACCACCGCTCATTGCATAGTGGGGAACGATAACTGTCGTCTTTGCTGGGTGATCTTTTATTGCCTTCGCAATCTGCGTGGCAGCGAGAACAAGACCACCTGGTGTATGAAGGATGAGATCAATTGGTCTGTCCTTGGGTGTACTTCGTATGGCTCTCAGAACTTTCTCTGAGTCGTCTATGTCTATATACCTGTAAAATGGAATGCCAAAAAGCCCGATGCTTTCTTGGCGATGTATCATTGTGATGACGTTGCTTCCCCTTTTCTCTCCCAGTTTCTGCATTGTCCCTCTTCTTGCAGCCATAAGCTGCCTGTGCTTTAGTTGAGGTGTAACAAGCAGCCAGAACAGTAGCAAAAACCAGAACAAACCGTTTAGGAATCCCAGAGGATCTGAAGAGTATTCGGTCATGTTGAGATTTCTGTTAAACTCTTATATTAATTTAGTGCTTTAATATTTTAATATCATCTGAACTCGTTGTATGCACAAGAGATTAATTTTAATTGTATGTGTAGTAGTCCGATTTAAAGTGGAGAGAGCGTGAGGGAGTATGGAGAAGGTAAAAATTGCATGTGTGCAGCTGAAATGCAGAGAGGTAAAGAGTTTTGATGACTTTTNTCGTCACATTCAAGGATTATTGGAAGAAGCCAAGGGTTGTGAGTTTGTGATCTTCCCAGAGCTTTTTACCATGGAACTCCAGTACATAACGGCCGGTAACCTTCTCAGAGTTTCTGAATACACTGAGCAGTTGGTGGAGTTTCTGAAGAAAGCAGCCATGGATCGAGAGCAGTGCATAGTAGGTACGCATGTAACTGCAGAAGGTGAGAAATATTACAACACTGCTCTCATTGTAACTCCAGATGGAAGTTCTCTTGAACACTGCAAAACGCATCTCTTCTCGGTGGAGAAGCAACTTTTCAGCAGTGGAGATAGAATCGATGTCGTGGAAGTGTTCGGGTTAAAGATAGGAGTTGCAATATGCTACGAAGTTGAATTTCCGGAATTTGTAAGAATTTTAACTCTGAAGGGAGCTGAGATCGTCTTCTGCCCGTCCTACACCATAGGTAAACATGGGTATTGGAGGGTGAGACACTGCTGTCAGGCAAGAGCTGTTGAAAATCAAATATATATTGCTCTCTCCTGTCTGATCGGTTCCCCGGTTTCAGGTCTTGAAGGGTGGGGNAAGTCTGCGATCATGTCTCCATGTGAACCTCCATGGAGTGAAAATGGAGTTGTTATGGAAGCTGAGGAGAACCGAGAGGAAGTAATAGTAGCAGAACTTGATCTCGAACTCTTAAGGAAAAAGAGAGAAACTGGCATTGCCACAACACTGAAAGATCGGAGACCTGAGCTTTACCATGGAATATAAAACAAGATATTTATTCCGTCACTCCATCAAGTATCCGTGATCCTGAAAATCGGAGGTAGTGTGTCTGAAAAGTTATCACTGGTGATCGACACTCTGAAGGAAGTAAAACCCACGAGATCTCTAATAGTTCCTGGAGGGTGGATTTTTGCGGATATGGTAAGACAAATTGATAGAAAGATTGGACTTGATCCATCAGCAGCACACTGGATGGCTATCGCTTCTATGGACATTTACGGGTATTANATCTCCAATTTTGGAATCCCNGTATTTGAGCCAGCGAGTATTGATGATCTAAAAGACCTAAAAGGAGTGCGTGTTCTCCTTCTTTATCATCTTCTTAAAAAACTTGACGATCCAGATCTTCCCCACTCATGGGATGTGACATCCGACAGTATAGCTGTATGGCTGGCTGCAAAATTGGGGGAAAAGACGGTTGTAAAGGTGACGGAAGTGGGTGGAATAATTTCAAATGGTGAACTGGTTGAGGAGATCATGTCCAAAGAACTGGTGGGAATGGAGAGTTGCATTGATCGCCATACGCCCTTTCTTCTCAGGAAATACGGCATCAACATGTTTGTGTGCAGAGCAGAAGAAATAAAAAGTTATATACTGAGAGGACAAGCGAGGGGAACACTCATCAAGGGGAGGTGATCGCTTGGAGATTGCAAGGTGCATAAGCTGCGGAGCGAACCTTGTAGGTACGAACTATGTTGCATTTCCATGTCCTGAATGTGGAGAGACAGTTTATAGATGCAAGAAGTGCAGAAGACTTGCAAATCCGTACACATGTGAGAGCTGCGGGTTTGTTGGGCCCTGAATTTGATGCTAAAAAAATTGGATGAGGTGATCAAATGGGAGATGTGGTAATGAAGCTCAAGATAATGCCANCTGACGTGAATGTCGATTTAAACGCGGTTNTGGATAGAATAAAAGAGGTGAACATTGAGGGGGTTGAGATCAGAAATAGCGAAATTCAACCTATTGCATTTGGTTTGAAAGCTTTGATTTTGCTTGCAGTGATGCCAGATAGAGAGAACATNGGCGATAAATTTATAGAAGAGATACAGAAAATTGATGGAGTTGAAAGCGTTGAAATAGAGGCTATGGAACTACTTTAATTCAGATTAAGATCGAGAATGAAGCCAATAAGAATAGTAACTCCTCCACTTGCAGCAAACTGTTATCTTCTGATCGATGAGAGAAAAGCTCTCATAGATGTTGGTGGGGACTTTCAGTTCATTCTCAATGCTGTGAAAAGGTATATGGATCCCAGAGAGCTCGATTACGTTATCCTCACGCACTCTCATTACGACCATGCAGCAGCAGCCGGTCATTTTAAAGGAATTGCTTCAATTGTGATCCATGAGAAAGAATACTCGCTGATGAAAGCACAGGGATTTGCCTCCTTTATGTTTGGTGTAAAATTCAAAGAATTCGAACCGGATATTTCGCTGAAGGGTGGGGAAAAAATCAATCTTGGGAGTATTGAACTTGAAGTCATACACACTCCCGGCCACTCTCCTGGCAGCATATGCCTGTATGAAGCAGAGAGAAAATGGCTTTTTAGCGGAGATACAGTTTTCGCTTACGGAAGTTTTGGCAGAGTTGACCTGCCGGGAGGAAGTGCAAGAGAGCTCATCGAATCCATCGAAAAACTCTCAGAGCTTGAAGTCAGAAATCTCTATCCTGGACATGAAGATGTTGTCGAGGGAAATGCGAGTGAACACATCA
>MTNC01000079.1 GCA_002010285.1 Archaeoglobus sp. JdFR-41
CCCGTAAAGGTGTGACCGTGAGCAAGCATTTTTCCCTCATGATACTCGCCCAGAAAAGCCTGGAAAACATCTTCAGTTGTAATCACTGCAGAGATTGGAAGNTAACCGCCGGAAAGCATTTTACCCAGCACGATTATGTCCGGCACCACCTCTTCATGTTCGCANGCGAACATTTTTCCAGTTCTACCAAGTCCCGTTGCGACTTCATCAAGTATGAGAAGAACGTCATTTTTCCTGCAGAGCTTTGAAATTCTCTTCAGATATCCCTCTGGAAAAACAATTCCACCTCCAGCCATCTGAACCATGGATTCCATAATAACCGCTGCAAGCCTCTCTCCCTTCTCCTCAATGATTTCCGCAAATTTTTCGATACACCACATGGATTTCCCATCACATTCTCTGCTGCACCTATAACAGTAAGGAGAGGGTGCCTTCAGGGATTTAAAGAGTAAAGGCTGATAGCTCGAGAAAAAGAATTCTGTCCCGCTAACCGACATTGCACCAGCGGTATCGCCGTGATAACCGTTTTCAAGTGATAAAATCTGCTCTCTTTTATCTCCCTGATTTTTCCAGTACTGAACAGCCATTTTTAGTGCTATCTCAACTGCTGAAGCACCATTTTCCGCATAAAAAACCCTTTTAAGATTTCCAGGCGAAATTGCAGCAAGTTTTTCTGCAAGCTCAATTGCNGGAATATTTGAGAGTCCGAGAAGAGTTGAGTGCTGGAGCGTCTCTGCCTGCTCAACAATTGCTCTGATAAGTTCTTCTCTACCGTGCCCCCAAACGTTACACCATATGGATGCCACTCCATCAACGTACCTATTTCCATCAACGTCAATGAGGTGAAATCCCTCGGCTCTTTCAATTACCACGATGTTCTGCTCCATCCAGTCTTTCATCTGAGTGTATGGNTGCCACAGGTATTCTTTATCGAGTGTTTCCCACACCCTACGCAAGCTGGACATTCTTAACCACCTTCTTTGACCTTTCAAAAGCCTCCAGTATCCTTTCAATATCCTCTCTGGTATGTGCAGAAGTTACAGAAACTCTGACCCTGCTTTTACCCCTTTCAACAGTTGGATAACGAAGAATTGGACAGTAAACACCATTTTTTAGCAGTTCCTGAGAAAACTGAACACCTGATCTCTCATCTCCTATTAGAACCGGTGTTATGTGCGAGTCTCTCGAAATTAGATAAAATCCAAGTTCTTCCAATCCTTTCCTGACCAATTCAACATTCTCCCAGAGTTTTTTTCTCAGTCTGGGATTTTTCCTAATAACTCTTATTGCTGCAAGGGCTGATGCAACGCTTGCGGGACTCAGAGCCGTTGAATATATGAAAGATCTGGCCTTATTAACCAGGAAATCTCTTAGAGTACTACTTCCTGCAACGTATCCTCCCTGTGATGCAAGAGCTTTGCTGAGAGTGCCCATGTTAATGTCCGGTTCCACATGCATACTTTCAGTAACACCACCACCTTTTTCACCAAAAACTCCGGTAGCATGAGCTTCATCCACCATCAGCATGCAGCAGTGTTCTTCTGCAAGTTTTTTTAGATCTTTTAAAGGTGCGATATCTCCATCAACACTGAAAACTGTATCCGTTACTATCAAAGCTTTCCTGTACTCATCTCTTTTTCTGAGCTTTTTTTCGAGATCTGTAACGTCCAGGTGATTGTAAACGATGATATCAGCCCTGCTCAGTCTGCACCCATCTATTATGCTTGCATGATTCAACCTGTCACTGAAAATGACATCACCTTTTCCCACCAAAGCCGAAATTGTGCCAGTATTTGCTGCATAACCTGAAGAGAATACGAGTGACGTCTCACTGTTTTTTATCAGTGCTATTTCTTCTTCCAGTTCTGCATGTATGTCCAGTGAGCCCGTAATGAGTCTGCTTGCCCCTGCACCTGTCCCGTATCTATCAATCACCTTCTTTGTCTCATTAATAACCTCTGGATGGTGGGATAGTCCAAGATAATTGTTCGATGCAGCATTAACAATAATTTCGCCATTCAAAACAAATTTTGAAGGACTCACTGGAACCACATATCTTAGATTTCTCAGCAATGAATTTTTTTCAAGTTTCTGAAGTTCCACGTTGATTTCTGGTGGGAACATCTGAACAATTTTTGCAGGGCACAATTTAAATTTTACCAACTTGATAGTAAACCATAAATTTCAGATGGTTTACATACCGGGATGAGAGAGACAATCTGGGAACTGGCTGACAAAGTCATAGAGGGAAGAGAACTAAACGAGGAAGAGAAAAAATTTCTTTTTACGATCCCTGACGAATTCATTCTTGATCTCGTCTCTGCAGCTTACAAGATTAAACTTAAATTCAAGGGAAAGAAGATTTCNCGCTGTTCCATTGTAAGTGCCAGAACCGGTTACTGTTCCGAGGATTGTGCATTCTGCGCTCAGTCATCCAGAAGTAGGGCAGAAGTTGTCAAACATCCCCTCATATCTCCGGAAGAAATGCTTGAAGCTGCCATAAGAGCCGAGGAAGTGGGAGCAGAGAGGTTCGGAATTGTAACAAGTGGTAGAGGATATCCAATGCCTACAAAAAGTTTTGAAAGGATTCTCGAAGGTGTAAAACTTATTCAAAGCAATACTGGACTTTTGGTTGACGTTTCTCTCGGGGTGCTTGGTGAAGAAGCGGTAAAAAGACTCATAAATGCGGGAGTGGAAAGAATACACCACAACATTGAGACTTCTCCAACCTACTTTACCAAAATAGTGTCAACGCACAGTATAATGGAAAGAATAGAGACTATAAGGCGAATTAAAAGTGCAGGAGTTGAAGCTTGCTCAGGATTTATAATCGGAATGGGAGAGGGCGTGGAAGATAGAATTGAGATGACTGAGATTCTAAACTCATTAAAAGTGAACTCTGTACCGATAAACATCCTTGTACCCATCCCAGGAACTCCTCTTGAGAGACAAAATCCCATGAACCCGATGGAAGCTATCAAAAGCATAGCAGCATTCAGATTTCTGATGCCTGATAAGGAACTCAGGCTTTGTGGAGGTAGAACACAGAACCTGCGCGATCTACAAGTTTTGAGCCTATTTGCGATTGATGGAATAATGATTGGACACAAGGCCCTAACCACCACCATAAGAGACCCCGAACTCGATCTGAGAATGTTAAAGGACATAGATGCTGTTTGAGTAACTTTCTTAAACAAGCCACAAGAAAAAATTCTGAATGTCGCTGCTCCGGATCATAGATCTTCACAAACGATTTGGTGATCTTCATGTCCTCAAAGGAATAAATCTGAGTGTTAAGAGAGGAGAAGTAGTTGTTATAATCGGTCCATCGGGCAGTGGAAAATCAACCCTTCTGAGATGTATTAACAGACTTGAAGAACCAACCTCAGGCAAAATCATTCTGGACGGTGTGGATATTACAGACAGAAAAGTCGATATTAACAAGATCAGACAGCGTATCGGGATGGTTTTTCAGCAGTTCAACCTCTTTCCACATCTGACGGCACTTCAAAACATAACGCTTGGTCCAACAAAGATCAAGGGAATGGACAAGCGAGAAGCGGAAGAACTTGCAATGAAACTTCTCGAAAAAGTTGGTCTGGCTGACAAGGCTGACTACTACCCATCTCAACTTAGTGGAGGTCAGCAGCAGAGGGTTGCAATAGCAAGGGCTCTTGCCATGAATCCAGAGGTAATGCTTTTTGATGAGGTTACCTCAGCCCTTGATCCAGAACTTGTGAAGGAAGTTCTGGATGTGATGAAACAGCTTGCAAAAGATGGTATGACAATGCTGGTTGTTACTCACGAAATGGGTTTTGCGAGAGAGGTTGGTGACAGAGTTATATTCATGGATGAAGGTGTTATAGTGGAGGAGGGCAANCCCGAAAAAATATTTTCCAACCCCGAAAACGAAAGAACGAGAAAGTTTCTGAGTATGATTCTCTGATTCCCGGACATTCAAAAAAATTAAAAATTTTTCAGTTAAGATTTCAGTATTTCTATAAGCTCGTCAACAGGAATAGCTGGCATTGTGACAGTTCTTATCGTTCCCCTGCTTGCAAGTTCAACCATTGCCTTCATTACGGCAGCATTGCTCTCAGCCTCTACAATGTTCACAAAATCGTACTCACCAAACACAGCATACTGTTCCAGAACTTTGATTCCCATTTTTTCAAGCTCCTGATTTACCTCTTTAATCCTTTCAGGCTTTTCTTTAAGAGTTTCCGCCCCTTCATCTGTTAGTCTCGACAGAATTACAAACTTCATTTTCAACACCTCCTTAACATTTCAATTTAATCATATTTAAATATTTCAGGTATTCAGAATTTATTCAGAACCCCTCAATGACGAAGCTGCAAAATCTCCAAATAAACTTAATTTAAAGAATGATAAGAATGTCTAATGTGATTTACGAGCCGGCTGAAGACAGCGAACTTTTACTTGAGGTAGCATTGAGGGAGGTGAAGGCGGAGGATGAGGTCATAGAGGTCGGAGGGGGAAGTGGATTCGTTTCTGAAAGAATAAAGGAAAAGTGTAGATTTCTGATTGCCACTGATATTTCTCCATTTGCAGTTAAAGAAATGAAAAAGAAGGGTATAGAAACTGTCAGAACTGACATCGCTGCTGGGATCAAAAANAGGTTCACACTTGTACTCTTCAATCCCCCATATCTGGAACTTGAAAATGAACTTAAAACCGGTACCTGGATTGATGTGGCTGTGGATGGCGGAAAAAGAGGAATTGAAGTTTTGAGTAAATTTCTTGACTCTCTAAACGACATAATGGCAGATAACGGAAGAGCTATTGTTATTGTCTCGTCTCAAAACGAGCCAGATGTGTTCATGGAGATCATGCGCAGAGGTTACAGGTACAGAATAATTGGAGAGAGAAAGCTTTTTTTCGAGAAACTGTATGCGCTAAGGATTACATACTGAAACATTTAAATCAAACTCTTTCCGAAATGTTCTCTACGAGAATTAACTGTAAATCTTCCTCACGGAGTTCGTAAGTTCTGCCTTCAATTATCAATCTCCCTCCTCTCACCTCCACAACCTTTCCAGGTCTGAGACCCATTTCTGCAAATTTCGTAGGAGAGGCAAAAATTCTGTAATCTCCATCCGACACATCCGAGAGTCGTGAGATGTCCTTACTACAAACTTCGCATATTTCACAATCACCCGCAATCAATTTACAGACCTTATCAACTGCCTCATCGTTCAGATGGTGTTCAAGCTCGCAACTGAGTTTGGAGGCTGTTTCTTCATCTATCCCCAGATAATCCCTAAAGAACTTGTAAAATACAGTGTAATATCTCCTTATTTTCCTGGCTACCTCTTCACCTTTTTTGGTGAGCATCGCACCGCGGTATGGCTGGTAGTCAATGTAGCCCTTCTCCTGAAGTTTGATGAGCATCTCAGTAACGCTGGATGGTTTAACATTCAGAAACTTTGCAATATCGCTCGTCCTCGCTACTTTGCTTTTTTCTTCCTGAATACGGTAAATGGCCTCCAGATATTCTTCAACTCTCTCCACAGTTATTTTCTTGTCATAAAACTTAAAATTATTTTCGAAATTTTGATATGAGTTTTAGAGATCATCTGAAAACGGGAGATTTAACAGCCTTCATAACTTAAATTTCTCCTCTCTACTGAGATTTAGTTGGCTGCCAGACACCTCGTACAGTTTCACGTCAACATCTCTGCCTTCAATCTGAACAACCATAAAGGATGGCTTCATGGAGCCGCCCCCACCACCCCACGCTCCAGTGGCTGATCCGGGATTTAAGAGCAACACTCTTCCAAGAAAAATATGCGGAGAGTGGGTGTGACCATTAAATAAAATATCTACTCCCCTTTCTATTCCTATATCCTCAAGCTGATCCCTGTCTCCCCTCGGATAAACCTGATCGCCATGTATAACTCCAGCCCTCAACTCTCCAATCTTCACTTCCAGATACTCAGGCAGTCTAAGGTGATCCATATTTCCTCTCACAGCCGCAACCTTGCCGAGATTTTCCAGGTAACTAAGAACATGCTCATCTGTTAAATCGCCCGTAAAAACAATCAGATCAAAGTCTTTTTCCTCGAGGGATGACACAATCTCCCTGGGCAACCAGTCCGCTCTTCTGGGAATATGTGTGTCGCCCAGAACCACAATCTTCATACTTATACCATTATGCATTTCGAAATTTTAATTTTTCATAACCTGTGATGTCCTAAACTGAATTCAAACTGAAAACACTAATAAAAATTGGTTGCAAAAATTGATCTACATGCTCATCGCAATAGAGGGTATAGATGGATCGGGGAAAACAACGATTGCCAGACATCTGGTGAACTTTTTAAAGAGGAAAGGTTATGATGCAGTACTTTTCCGTGAACCAAGTGACAGTGAATACGGAAGAATTTTAAGAGAAACCAAAAAAAGGTTGAATCCTGAAGAGGAACTTGAACTCTTTTTACTTGATAGAGAAGAAGACGTAAGGAGAAACATCACACCAGCTCTTAAAGCTGGTAAAATAGTTGTTATGGATAGATACTACCTCTCAAATATTGCTTACCAGTCTGCAAGAGGTATAGATGCAGGAAAAATAAAAGAACTCAATGAAAAAATAGCTCCCAAACCCGATCTTGTGATACTCCTCGATGTTAAACCAGAGACAGGAATTGAAAGAGTTAGAAAGAGGGGTAAACTGTCACCTTTCGAGGATCTGGAATATCTCAAAAAAGTAAGAGAGAGTTATCTTGAACTTGCAGATGACAGAACCATAATTGTGGACGCAGAGANACCTGTTGAAGAGGTGATCAAAGAAGTTGAACGTATAATTCTTTCATTTCTCAAAAAATAAAAATGCTTATTGAATCAGAACCCTGATGAGATCTTTATCACTGACTATTCCAACAAGCCTGTTTGATGAATCCAGTACGGGTATGTGATCTATATCACTTTTCACCATTTTTCTGGCACATTTCGATACTGTGGTTTGAGGATACACAAATTCTGGTTCTTTCATGAACTTCTTAACCGGTTCTTTTGGTAATTTCACAACACTGACCTCAAAATACTTGACAGTGTAATCTCTCACAGCATCCCAACTCCAGCTATCATCTGTATCACTGGATGAGGAGTAGGCAGTTTGTTCTATGAACTCCTCTATAAGTGTTTCTGTGAGCATGATTTTCTCATCTATCAAACCAACAAGTTGATCATCGGAATCAAGCACTCCACACAGTTCAGAATTGCTCAGTCTCATTATCTCCCCAACCACATTCAGTGGAGTTTCTTCCCAGACACATACAATTGATGTCGTGATGAAGTCGCGTATTGGAGTTCCTATATTCATTTCAGCAATTTTTTTAACAACATCTCTCACAGTTATTATACCTGCAAGTTTTCCATTTCTCATGACAGGTAATCTTCTGAAGGGTGTAGAGACAAAGATCTTTACGACTTCTTCAATTGGACTATCCGCAGTAACAGTTGTTGGATTTGGTGTCATGAGAAGGGCAAGCTGATTTTCATCAATTTTCCTGAGAAGATCTTTTCTGGTTACAATTCCAACAAGATCTCCATTTTTAAGAACTGGTACGGCAGATATACCATGTTTTTTAAATAATTCGAGTACATTCTCCCTGTTACCTGGTAAGGTTGCGCAGATCACATTGGGATTCATTATGTCCTCAGCCTTCATCACCATCGGGAAGAGTTAATATGGATAAATACTTTTCTACCGTCTCCCATCTCTGACAAAGCTTAAATATTCAGTAAATTGGAATCCCAGGCATGAGAGAAAAGAGGATTGGTGACNCTGCAAATTGCAACAATCCCATTTCGAACATAACCAGTATCCTTATTCCGAGGAAAGTTTTCCTCACGTCTGGAGTAGGGGTAGATTCTGATCCTTTAATCAGTTTTGAATTCGCACTGAGAGATGCAGGAATAGAGAAGTTCAATCTGGTTCCAGTAAGCAGTATTCTACCGCCAGGATGCAAAATTGTGGAAAAAGAGGAGGGTCTCGAGGAACTGATACCTGGTCAGATTGTTTTTTGCGTAATGGCAAAAATCACGAGTTGTGAGGAGGGAAAAAAGATCTTTGCAAGCATAGGAGCTGCCATTCCTCCTTCANCATCGTCCATAGGCTACATTGCTGAACACACAGGTTACGGTGATGAGAGAAAAGGTGAGAAGTACGCCGAAAAACTTGCAGAAAAAATGCTTGAAAGTGCTTTTGGATTGAAACCTGCAAGGGTGATAAGTAAAACCGCTTCTGCAAACGTTGCATCGTGCACAACTGCTGTTGCGGCTGCGGTCTTTGTAGTATAAGTGCCCACTCCTGAAATATTTACCGTCCATTTTTGATGGACAATTTAACTCAACATGGAATGATCTCATTGTAATAATGAAAAAATTTTTAAGGGATATTAACCGAGATCAGAGATAGCACATGATAACGACGCAGGTGTTTCTGTATGGTGGACTATGAGAAAATTATTGCTGAAAAAGACGCAAAGATAAAAGAACTCTCAGAGGAAGTGAGAGATCTAAAAAGTAAACTACTGGCATGTGAAATGAAAATGGTCTACCACGGCATAATCCCGGACGAGGTAATCGAGGAAATGGTCAAATTACCACCGGAAAAAATAGTAATAGAAGTTGGGAGATACCTCAGAGAACTTCTTGGTAACCTTGAAATAAAACCTGACGAGAGTCTGGAAGTCGGACTGGAAAGGGTAAGCCGTATAAAAGAGGAACTTGAAAGCGAAATGGAAAAAATAGAAATTGTTAAAGCGAAACTCTCCGTTGATCCAGATTTTCTGGAAGAGTATGATTTTGATGGTTGTGATTACATTCTCCTTTCACAAGATCTGATGGAGAAGCTTGGTGTTGAAGAGGACGATTACGTTCTTGTAAAGAAAAATGGTTTTGTCAGAATGAGAGTTATCCCCCACGTAGGAAGCGGGGTTATTGTGATGCCAACCTGGGCAAGAGAGAAAATTGGAGCCAAGCTGAACGAGGAAGTAGAGGTGATAAAGAAATGAATATCGCTGCGAAAATCACAGCAATGGTTTTTGTCTCAGTTCTTATTCCTCTAATTCTGTTTGGGCAGATGAGCTATGGAGGGATTGACAATCTCGGCTCCGCAACACATAAAATGGTAATAAACCAGACCAGCAACTATCTTGCCGAAGCTGCCAAAGAGGCTGTAAAAATGAAGGCACGCGATGTGGCAGCTGAAATAGGGACATACCTCAACTACAATGATGAGAACATCACTCTATCTGACCTTATCTCAGATTCGGAATTTCTAATGAAAGCCATGCAGCCTTGGGCTGATGAAGAAAGCACCTGGGTTGTTGCTGTGACTTTAATGAAGGGAGAACCAAAAGTCGTTCTCGTCGCCAAACCCGACATTGATAGGAGCGATTGGGGAAAAGATCTGAAATCTAACCTCAGATGGGACAAGAAAGAGCCGGATCTTTACCGAATTCTAACACGATCACTGGACAACCCTGATTCCCCACTCCCAGTATGCGGCTACTATCTGACAGGAAAAGAATTTAGAGAGACTGGATATGCCTGTTTCTACCCAACTGGTGTTCAGATCTACAATTCAGAACTGAAAACAAAAATGCACCTGCTGGCTGGAACTATGGTGAAAATTGATGATTATGTTAACTACATAACAAAGAACGTTGATAAGGACAACGACAACCTCAACTTTTACATTGACTGGATGAAGGGGCAAATTAGTAAATCTCTTGGCTTAGCGGTGATTCTCGGTGCTGTTTTAGCAGGATTTACTGGCTACTTCACTCTCAGGAATGTATCAAAACCCATTATCGAGATAAGCAGAGCAGCTGATAGAATTAGCTCAGGACAACTCGATGTTCAGATTCCCCATCAGCTAAGAGAGGACGAGGTTGGAAGACTGGCTAAGAGTGTTGAGAGGTTGAGAAGAAGTCTGAACAGAGCTGTGGAAAGTCTGGAAGAAATTCTCAAATAACTCTCCCGTTACGGTGAGCAAGATACTGACACCGAGCTCAGACCAAGTAGTAGTACCTGATCAAATCCTCCATTTCTTTTATCATCTCATCGATTTTCTTCTTTGGTATAAAGATTGCAACAGAATTCGATACTCTTCTCACTTCTGATATGCATTCTTCAAGTTCATCCGGTGATGAGCACTTATCAATAACTTCCTTTACCTTCCTTGACATCTTCTCCAGATACTCATCAGCAATCTTTTTCAGTTCCGTTTTCAGTTCATCCATGTTAACAGTCCCGGGTGGAGGTGGCAACTCGCCCAGAGCGTCCATTATCAGCTTTTCTACCTCCTCCATTGACGGTTCTTCAATTTGATACTTTTGCAGTATTTGAGTTCTATCAATGACGACTTCTTCACCTGCATCAGCAAACTCAGCCATTTCAGCTGTGAGTTCTTCTGGTGAAACTTCAAGAAGATTGGCAATCACTTCATCAATCTTTTCACCCTCCGGAATTTTGATTCTATACTTCTCAAGAAGTTTTCTTTTTTCTTCTTCCGAAAGTTTCGNAATTTCCTCCTCAGCCAATTCCTGTAATTCCCGAGTTTCCTGTGTTTCCATTCTGGTCTCCAATCCTGTCTCAAGAGTTTTTACGGCATCCTCACCTTCAATTTGATCACGTTCTTTTTTAACGGCTATTTCCTCCACCTGTGGTGCTTCTAATCTTTCTTCNGCTTCTACCAGTTTTCCGATAATATCATCAATTTTCAAGGTAACAGAGGCCTTTTTATTCCATTCAAGGGCTTTTTCCACCTTTTCACTGCTGAGAGCATAGATATCAACAACACAGTTTTCCAGAGAGGCTATTTCCTTCAAGGCCGAATTCCCAAGAATGTTCTTTTTACTCAGAATCTTTGTGATTCCAGCAGCAACTATATTGCCGTTCCTGAAAATCAGCTTTCCCTTGGATAACTCATCCGTTTTGTACGAGACCTCAACGTATCCATTGAAGTCGGTATCAAGGAAGTCCATGATGATTTCTCGAAACGTTCCCCTTCTCCCCACTTCNACAGGTTCACCTTTCGGTATCAGCATATTCCTACACCATTGCAGCTATCTTTTCTACAGCTTTTTTAAGCTCAATTTTTAACAATCCATAATTTGTTTTGTGATCGGCAAGTACTCCAACAAGGAGATTTTCACCTGCTCTTGATGCAACTATTCTTTCCTTTCCACCATCAACAAGTACAAGCTCTACACTATCATTAGAGAGCTTCGATAATATCTCAGATGCTTTGTTAAATATATCTACAATCAGAGCAGCGTGCATCTCTGATGATAGCTCATCAAGACCTGCAACAGTTTCAGACTCTATGAGGGCGCCATCTGAATCGGTAACAAAAACACCCTTGACACCGGATATACTAAGCAGGTCTGCCAGTATATTTTCAAACATCAGCACCACCCCCAGCGTGTATGTTTATGCTTGGTTAGTATTTAACAGTTATGACAAAAATAAATGTTCTGGAGGCACAAGAGTTATACACAACCTACCCTACTGTGACCCATGACCTCGCTGGAGAACATTTACTGTACGAGATGTGGATCAGAATTTGATCTCAAAATAAAAAGAATGACCGGTTACTCTGGCCCCCTGCACATTCCNAATCTTTTCTGCCCATTTTGCGGTAGCAGAAGATTGACCAAAAAGACCGGATTGTTTTTCGATAANCCTGATTAACTCAAACCCTTCGCATGACTGACAAGATGTCTCAGGAGTTGTGCAATTATTTCAAGTGCCAGTCTAACACCTTTCTTTGAACCTGGTAGGCAGAAAACCGGTTTGTTACCAATTAAACCTGCCGTGGCTCTGGTGAGTATTGCAGCAACCCCGATTTCTTTATAACTGAGTGCTCTGAAAATCTCTCCAAATCCATCAAGTTCTTTTGTGAGAAGTGGCTTAACTGCCTCAATTGTTACATCGGTAGGTGATATACCGGTTCCACCGGTGATTATGCACACATCAGCTTTTTCAATAATTTCCAGCACAGCCCTCCTTATCATTTCAATATCATCAGGGACCAGAATGTATTCAACAACTCTATCATTAAAAGTCTCAAATATTAGCCTCGCAGATTCGTCGAAATTACCGAGGTTTTCAAGTCCTCTGAGATTTCCAAGTTTTTCAGCTCGGGAAGTTGAGACACTCAAGATGCCAACTGTGAATTCTACATCTTTTTCATGCGGATGCACTAGAACCACCTTTCGAGAGTAGTTTGAGAAGATTTAATGGTTTTAAGTTTTTCGAGGGCTTTTTCAACCCTATCCCTGCTAAAATCATGCTCTTCACACAGAAACTCCAAAACCTTATTCTCATCAGGCTCTCTGAAACTCAGATCATAATCATTAGTTGCGGGTGGATTGAGGAAGAACTCTCTTATTTCTTCCAGATTTTCTATCTCAACCTTTAAAGACTTTACAGCTCTGAATACATCGCCGTAAGTTTTTATAAGTTTCAAAGCTCTCGAGATACCNACCCCCTTTATACCCTCATTGTAGTCAGTCCCGACAAGAAGTGCAATGTCAACCAGTTGCTCCCTTGTAAGATTGAGTCTGACCAGATTAGCCTTAAGATCGATGATCTCCGGTTTTACATCAACATAAACATTCTTTCCAGGAAGCTTTCTTTTACCGGTGATTGCCAGATTTCTCGCCAGCTTCGGACTGCCAAACAGTAGGGAGTCATAGTCCTGACTGCCAGTAAATTCAACATCTCCTTTGGCTGCCATGTGAGCTGCCTGTGCCTCCCCTTCACTTGGCGCCTGAACCCAGGGAATACCCATATAATCAAGCAATCTCTTTGATGAGTCGACAATGTACTCGTCAACTCTTCCTGCAGCCTGGGCATATTTTTTAGCATCTCTTTCCCCTGCTTGCAGGGCAGCAATCCACTTTTCCTCAGCTTCCTCTCTTCTTTTTTTTCTTTCTTCTATTTCTGACTTTTTAAAAACTGGTGCTTCACCATCAAAAACGAATACGGGTTTTATACCAACTTCAATCATATTTGAGACTCTGTAGAGTATCCCTGAAAGATGAGAAGTTATTCTACCCTGAGAATCACGAAGTGGTGTACCATCAGGCTGTCTTATAATGGATATAAACTGATAGAGGGTGTTAAAAGCATCTATGGCTATTTTCTTACCTGAAAAATACTCAAGTTCCACCTTCTCCTTCTCAAAGAGATCACCAATATCTGAACCCATATTTTTACGTAGAACAGGAAAATTAAAAATCTTTGCGTGATGGTAGTTTCGTGAAAGCAGTGATTCTTGCTGCTGGCATGGGCAGCAGAATGGGTGGTGTTCCAAAACCACTTGTTAAAGTTGGTGGAATTGAGATAATTCTCCGTACAATGAAACTTCTTTCGCCTTACGTTGATGAGTTTATCGTTGTAACTGGATACTTCCATGATGAAATTGCAGATTTTCTCAAAAAAACAAGTTTCAAATATAAAACAATCAAAAACGAACACCCAGAATGGGGAAACGGGTTTTCTCTCTATCTTGCAAAAGAGTACGTCAATGACAGATTCATCGCCGTGATGGGAGACCATGTTTACAGTAAGGATTTCATTGACGAGGCCGTCAATGGACAGGGTTTGATCGGGGATGCAGAGCCGAAATTTATCGACATTGAAGAAGCCACAAAGGTGAAAACAGCCAGTGGAAAGGTTTCGACGGCTGGAAAGGATCTGGAAAAATATGACTGCATTGACACTGGCTTCTTCATCCTCGAAACCTCAATTTTTGAGCACATTGAACTGATGATTGAAGAAGTAAAGAATGGTAGTTTAAAAGAGATAAAAATGTCTGAAGTTATTAGCAGAGCAAAAATTCCTGTAACACTTGTAAGCGGAAAATTCTGGACAGATGTTGATACCAGAGAAGACGTCAGAAGGGCAAATTTCCTTCTAATCAGAACTTCGGTTAAAGGAGAGGGCGATGGATTAATTTCGAGATTTTTTAATCGAAAAATCTCAACACGAATTTCAGCATTGCTGGTAAACACAGCTACACCATCACAGATGACAATTGTGTCTTTTCTTATCGGAGTTTTTGGTTCAGCTATTTTGGTTGTGAATACAGCATTAGCTGCCATCATTTACCAGGTGTCTTCAATCCTTGATGGCTGTGACGGTGAGATTGCAAGAGCTTCATTAAAACAATCAAAAATTGGAGGTTACATGGACTCCATACTGGATAGATTTGTTGATTTCCTGTTTTTAACAGTTCTTTTATTTTTAAACCCGTCCACACTATTTCCTGCAATTTTCGCAATTTTTGGGAGCGTTATGGTCAGTTATTCTACTGAAAAATTCAAAGCTGAGTTTCAGAGAGACATCTACAGAGAGATCAGAATTATGAGATACCTCCCAGGCAAAAGAGATGAGAGAATTTTTATTATAATGCTGTTCTGTTTAGCTGGCTGGATTTACCAGATGTTCATCACCATTGCTGTTCTCACAAATCTGAGAATCATAGCGACACTGTTAATTACTCTCANAACAATGAAGGGGACTGAGTTCAACAAGCCTTAAGTCATTTAAGCAAAAGTAAGCCAAAATATAAAATATGGCTCAGTCAAATTTAAAAATGTGAGAATCGGGATCATTGGTGGCAGTATATCCGGGCTTGAAGCGGCGATCCAGCTTTCGAAAGATTATGAAGTTCATCTATTTGAGGAACATAAGGAGATTGGTGAACCGCTGAAATGCGCTGAGGGATGGGCAGTATGCATGGGAATCGAGCCTTACATAAAAGGAAGGCAAGTTGAGAAAACTGAAGTCGTTTTGGTTGATGATGACTTGAACTTCAGAAAAAATTTCACCATTCCAAGCTTAGGTTTCGTGGAGATGATCGACAGGCCAAAGATGGAGAGAAAAATGGCAAAAATTGCTGAAAGAAGAGGATGTCAGATCTATACAGGAAACAAAGTAAAAATACGTGAACTTGTGGATCACTACGATATCCTGATAGACGCTTCTGGTTATCCATCTCAGTGGTGCCGTGAATTTGGTGGAAAAAGGAGAGCCGCAATCGCTGTAGAATCCATCACCGACTACGAGTGTGAAACTCTAACACTGGCGCTATATCCGAGAATAGACGGATATTTCTGGGTATTTCCAAAAGCAGCAGGAGGTAGCAATATTGGTGTTGGATACTTCAAAAGACATTCTCCCATTCCATTAAGGCGTTTACTGGACAAATTCCTGAGTAAAATAGGTGCCAGATCAATCAAATACACGTCTGGTCTTATTGGATGTATCCTTAACCGACCATTCGTACGGATTTTCAATTCAACACCGGTCGCTCTCGTCGGTGATGCTGCCGGTATCGTTGATGTATTTGTTGGAGAAGGGATGACAAAAGCTGTTATATCCTCCCGCATTCTTTCAAACTGTATCCATAAAGGAAAACTCAATGAGTATGAGAAAGAGTACCTCAAAAAAATGAGGAAATATTACACTCTCTTTAATATCATGTACTTCAAAAGATGCAGAATGATACCTCTCGTGTTTTCACTGGGAAAACTTGGTATTTACTCAGCTCTCTTTAAATTTATGAAGTTCATAGCATCCAGGGATATGGCCGAGATCAGGAAACTGCAGGTGGAAAAAGTTTTTACAGACCAAGCATAAAAATATTTTCAATGGGTGAATATCCAAAGTTCAGCTCACGAGGAATTACACCTCTGCTGGGTTTCGTTTTGATGTTAGCAATAATTATGGGTTTCATCGGAATTCTTCAATCCTATGCCGTTCCCCAGTGGAATAAAGCTGTTGAAATTCAGCATCTCGATAGACTGATTTACGATGTTTCCGAGATTAGCGAGGTCGTGGCTCTATCCACAACAACCGGAAGTGGTGGAAAACTTGTACTGGAAGGTGGTGTAAAATACCCTTCTCGTCCATTCTTAATTTCACCTTCTCAGACATCAATTACAGTCTATCCAAGAGAGTTAAGGATTACTGTAAATGGTAATGATTACACGAGCCACGCAATAATTGTTGTCCCAAATTATTTCTACCTCTCGCGCCCAACCCTGATATACGAGCATTCTGCTGTATTTGAGGAATACTACGGACAGANTCCAAGCGTAAAATCAAATCAGAGTTCGTTCAGTCCTGGAAGAATCACATTATACATCATAAACACATCCATGACCCCCATATCTTCAACAGATCCCATCAACCTCATTTTTGAACCGGTTTCGTATGGAGGCAGTGTGCATTACGCCAGCGTGACACTGTCTTTTGAATCTTATGACAATCAAACTGCAGAATGGTGGAACAGAACTATAAACTCCATTCCTGGATTTACAGCAGTGAGATCTGGAAATTTTGTCACAGTTACAGCCACCGACGTGGATTTAAGTTTGAACGAGGTCATGGTTTACGCCACCTCTGCCAGAGAGGTAAGAGAGAGTGTTTCTCCAGTTCCATTCGAACTGATAAATCTATCAGACCAGAGCTATACGGTGTACACTGGAACTACAATTTCCTTAGGAGTGCGAGTCGTTGACAAATTCGGNAATCCGGTCTCTGGAACGACTGTTAACATAGATGTGAACCCAAACACTCCATTAAACCCTGATGAATCTCAAATTTCAGATGAAAGAGGNGAGGTATGGTACTATTTTAATGCCGATGTAGATGGAAGTTACACAGTCACCTTCAGCATTCCGGCTGACTCATACACCTACTCCATAACTGTTAACCCTCCACCACCAGCTGGTGGAGGTGGAGCCTGCATCTTCAACGCATACTGGCTTGAGGGCAGCAACCTTACTTGGAACGTTTCTATTGAGGGACTAAACAAAATACTTAATTTTAAGGTCGAATACGCTGGCAGTCCGGTTTACAATGCCCAAGTTTATTTTGCCCTGACCAATGCCAGTGTTGTTTCTGCCAGCAGTTATGAAGCAAGAACTAACACCTCCGGTATAGCCCAGATCAATTTAACAGCACTCGCTAACGGATTTGTAAGTGTTATTGGCACTGTTGCAAGTTGTGTTGATGTAATAAACCTCACTGTTGAAGGAGTTGGTGCTCTGAACAATCCCCCCACTCCACCGACTTTAATCACAGACAAAGACAGGTACTACTCTGGCGAGACTATCATCGCGACAGCAAGCGGATCTGTCGATCCTGACGGAGATCCAATCACCTACTACTACAGGTTTGATGACTACACTCTCGGTACAATTCTCCAGGACTGGAGCACAGTCAACACTTACACAATCACAGTGAGTGAAGAGGGACACATCATCAGAGTGTATGCCAAAGCCTGTGACGACAGGGGAGCCTGCAGCACTGAAGTTTACAAAGATGTNGGAGTGATAAAAGTTGTAGTACTCTACCCCACTGACGATGCTTTTGTTGATCAGTTATATCCAAATTCAAACTTTGGAAATGACCCGGATCTCCTCGTTGACTCCTGTATCTGGTGGANAGATAGGACCTTTATAAAGTTCGATCTGTCTTCAATTCCCAGCGGTTCATACNTTCTGAATGGTACTCTGCAGCTCTATNTGTACGATACCCGTGCAGTGAACAGGAATTATGGAGCTCACAGAGTGACAGATTTATGGAGTGAGGCCACAATNACCTGGAACACACAGCCAACTTTCAGCGCAACAGCAACTGACGTGGTATCAGTTTCACTCGGGTGGCTTTCTTGGAATGTTACAGCCGACGTTGCAGATATTGTATCAGGCGGAACAAATTATGGGTGGTGTATCAAGGACGAGTTTGAAAACACAGCTGCTTTAAGATACTCCTATATACACTCAAGCGAGTATTCCGTTTCCGTATACTGGCCACGTCTGATAGTTAAATATTCCCCAATCTAATTTAAAATTTTGAGATCAAAACTCACGTTATTAACTTATAATTGACTCAGCTTTTTAAAAACTGCTCATTTCAATACACACACAGCATTTCAGTATGTTTTCAGGAGTCGATAAAAACAGCTAACGTTATATATCAGATATCGAACAATCGTTCAATGAACAATCGTTCGAAAGTTATCCAAAAAAGAATAATGAAACTAAAAGAAAAAAGGAATGCAGCAATTCTTTCTCACAATTATCAAAGACCTGAAATACAGGAGATTGCAGATTTTATCGGAGATAGCCTTGAACTTGCAGTTAAAGCAACGAAAATTAATGCGGAAATAATTGTTTTCTGTGGCGTTGACTTCATGGCTGAAACCGCTGCAATTTTAAACCCCGATAAGAAAGTTATCATTCCATCTGCTGATGCAAAGTGTCCGATGGCTGCGCAGCTACCTGCCGGACTTGTAAGAAAGGCGAAGGAAAATAACCCAGACGTCCCATTTGTCATATACGTTAACAGCCATGCAGAAGCGAGGGCTGAAGCTGATGTCTGCTGCACTTCAGCAAACGCTGACAGAATCGTTGAACAACTTAACTCAGACACAATCATGCTCGGACCTGATGCAAATCTTGCCTGGTATGCACAGAGAAAAGCAAGAAAAAGAGTTATACCGATTCCTTCAAATGGATACTGCTACGTTCACAGAGCATTCAGAAAGGAGCACGTGAGTAAAGTGAGACGTGAGTATCCCGACGCTGCTGTCATTGTTCACCCTGAGTGCGATCCAGAAGTTCAACTTTCTGCAGATTTCGTGGGTTCGACGAGTCAGATGCTGAAATTCGCCAAAAAAACGGATTATGAGAGAATCATCGTTGGGACAGAACTCGGACTCATACAGAGAATGAGGAGGGAGATACCGGATAAATCGTTCATTCCGTTGAATAGTGTTATCTGTTTCAACATGAAGAAGAATACTCTCGAAAATCTGTTGAATGCAATCGAGAAGGAAACAAACGCTGTAAATGTTCCTCCCAGTGTGGCTGAAAGGGCAAAAAAACCGATCAAAAGAATGGTTGAGATTTCATGAAGGTTGGAATCATAGGATACGGGGCTGTTGGGAAGTACGTTGCAGAGTGGCTGTATGGAANAGGGCAGCTTGCTGCGATATTCGACAGAGATCAAAAAACGGTTGAGAAGGCGAAAATTCTGAAAGGAGTTACGATAACCAACAACTTTGAAGAGTTTCTTTTGGCAGATACAAACCTGATCCTGGAAACTGCATCAATTGAAGCCGTAAAGAAGTACGGAATGGCTGTGCTTGAATCTGGGAAGGATCTAATTGTTCTCAGCACTGGAGCTTTTGCAGATCACAGATTTACAGAGAAAATTAGGAGAGTTGCTGAGAGTGCTGGCAGAAAAATTTACGTGTGTTCTGGGGCAATAGCCGGAATTGAGGCAATAAAAGCTATAGCAGAGTTTGCTGATGAAGTTATACTAACAACCAGAAAGAAACCTGAAATCCTGGGAGTGGACAGAGAAGGAATTATTTTTGAGGGTGATGTCAGGAGGGCTGTCGAAAGATTTCCAAAGAATCTCAACATTGCTGGCACACTTGCTCTGGCAGNAGGACATGAGAGGGTNAAAGTTCGCGTGATCGCAGAAAATGTGGATGCAAACATTCACGAGATTACTGCTCACGGGAAGTTTGGTGAGTTGAGAGTTCTCGTAAAAAACAAAAAGATGGATTGCAACCCGAAAACAAGCTTTCTCGCAGCTCTATCGGTTATAAGGATACTCGAAAATTTGGAGAGTAATATTGTGGTTTAGCGAGTTTACATGAGAATTCCCGATTTCATCATAAGAAAAAGAATTCTTGAATTTCTTGAAGAAGATCTTTACTATGGGGACNTCACTGAAATAGCTGGAGTTGGGGGTGAAGAAGTGGTAGCTGAAATCCTAAGCAAAGACTCGGGTGTTCTGGCAGGAATCAGAGTAGCAAAACTTGCATTCGAGATGTTTGAAGTTGACACACTCAGAAGTTTAAAAGACGGAGATAAAGTTGAACCAAAAAGACCTGTTATGGTACTCAGAGGATCTGCGGAAAGAATTCTGATGCTTGAAAGAACTGTCCTCAATATTCTGATGAAAATGAGTGGGATTGCCACTGCAACCGCTGAACTCGTAGAGAGGGCAAGAAAGGTAAATCCACGTGTAAGAATAGCTGCAACCAGAAAAACTACTCCTGGATTCAGAATGTTTGAAAAAATGGCTGTGGAGATCGGAGGTGGAGATACACACAGAATGGGACTGGGAGACTGCGTTTTGATCAAGGATAACCACGTTGCTGTTGCGGGGAGCATCGCAGATGCTATAAAAGTTGCAAGGACTGCAAGTTTCACAAAGAAAATAGAGATCGAAGTAAAAAGTGTTGAGGAGGCTGTTATTGCTGCGATGGAGGGTGTCGATATCATCATGCTGGATAATTTCACCGTNGATGAGGTCAGAAAGACGTTAAAATTGCTTGAGGAAAAAGGAGTGAGAGAGAGTGTGATCGTAGAAGTCTCCGGAGGAATAAATCTCAAAAACATTGAAGAATATGCCGCTGCGGGTGTCGATGTTATTTCATGCGGGTACATAACTCTTTCAGCGGGAGCAATTGACATGAGTCTAAGGATTATCGATGAATGAAAAAACTGCAAATTACTTCAGAATTCCAGCATCCTCTACTGTTTTTACGAGTTTAACAGCAACTTTGTACAGTTCTTCAGCAAAATTAATCGCTTCTCTTACTCCAGATCCAGGTGATTGTAGTGGTGAGCAATGGCGTTTCTGAGCCCATTGAATCTTCTTAAAATATCAGCTTCTCTTTTAGATAATAGACCTTCTTCCACAAGTTTGGCTATATTCGTGTAATCATCTTCTACCTCAAGTCCTGGCACTCTTAGTCACCTCATCATCCATTGAGTGATGAGTAAGAAAGTTAATTTCTCTTTCAACCCACTCAAGTTTTTCCAAGTATCTTCTTTTTCGCATCGAGCCACCTCTTCCTGCTCCTGATCTTCTCCTCGATGCTCTCAAATGAGTTTTCTTTTATTCTATGCACCATATCATTCCAAATTTTTATTTGC
>MTNC01000088.1 GCA_002010285.1 Archaeoglobus sp. JdFR-41
CCTTCATCATAGAACTTGAGCCAAACTCTGTTTATTTTCTCCGCATCAAGCTCTCTGATATTTTCTCCCTCAACACCCAGAAGTCCCGCATCATTTGGCATAGTGGTAATAGTGATAAGTTCATATAAGCTTTGTTAATTTAAAATAGAAATAAAAAATTATGTTAAATTTGGAGAGGAAATAAGCTCAAGCTCCTGATTTTCATGCTTTAACAGTCTCACCCCTGTACGGATCTGGAACACCAACAACAGCAGCCTCAACAACTGCCGGATGCTCGTAAAGAACTTCCTCAACCTCCCTAGGATAGATGTTATAACCGCCGGCAATTATGAGATCTTTTTTCCTGTCCACAATGTAGAAATACCCGTCCTCGTCCATCCTGCCCATATCACCGGTGAGAAGCCATCCATTTATCAGTGTCTTCTTCGTTTCCTCCTCCATTTTCCAGTATCCCTTCATAACCTGCGGACCTTTGATTGCAATCTCCCCAACTTCTCCAATGGGTAGAATTCTGCCCTCATCATCAACCACTACTGAAAGTGTATCAGGAAATGGAACCCCTATGCTTCCCTCCTTATTTACTCCATAGAGTGGATTTGCATGTGTAACCGGTGACGTTTCACTTAAACCGTATCCTTCAACAAGTTTTCCACCAGTAATTCTTTCGAATTCTCGTTTAACTTCAACGGGCAATGGAGCTGCTCCACTGATACAGGCTTTAATGGAGCTCAGGTCATACTTTTTCAGATCTGGATGATTCAGAATTGCCATGTAGAGAGTTGGAACACCACAGAAGATGCTAACACGGTATTTGTGGATGGCCTTTAAAATTCTCTTGATATCTCTTGGATCGGGCATCAATACAATTGTCGCCCCAAGTGCNATTGGAGCATTAAGTGACGTGGTCATTCCATAACTGTGGAAGTAAGGAAGAGCCCCTATAAAAACTTCATCGGGTGTTCTGTCCGGCACCCACTCCAGCGTCTGGTAAGCGTTGGCCACAAGGTTGAAATGAGTTGACATAACTGCTTTAGGTACCCCTGTCGTTCCACCAGTGTACAAAAATGTAGCTACATCTTCTTTTGGATTAATTTCAGGTCTCTCTTTGGTTGGCGGATATTTGAGAACTTCTCTCCAGTAAAGAACCTCTTCTCTTTTCTCCACCTTCACCTTCTCTTTTTTGAGGGGATAAAGCACGTTTAGGGGGAAGGGGAGATAATCNTCAATTTTGCAAATTACAGCTTTTTCAAGTTTTTTCTCATCAAGCAGGGGTTTAATTCTGGGATAAACGAACTCAACGAAGAACCCCATCGTGGCTTCACTGTTATCAACTATGTATCTGATTTCTCGTTCTGTATAAAGCGGGTTACACTGAACAACCGTTGCCCCTGTCTTCAGAATTCCGTAATACGCGATAACATAATGAGGTGTGTTGGGCAGATCAACTATCACCTTGGAGCCTTTTCCTATACCCATATCAANCAAAAACGCTGCTACACGATCCGTTAGATCTGCAAGTTCTCTATATGTAATCTTTTTTCCAAAGAAGTTTAAAGCTACTTTGTCTGGATATTTCTCTGCTGAATCCTCAAGTAATTTGTAGAGCGGTATTTCAGGGTAGTCTATGTGGTCTCTCACTCCCTCATCGTAGTTCTTTGTCCAGAACCGGTTAATTTCATCTCCATTAACTTCCATTATTGTTTTACCCTCTACTCCAAGCATGAAGATGTCTTAATTAATAGTTATTTGAATTTTTCTGTAAGAATATGAAAGAATCGGGAAGAATACAGACAAAAATTATATGTTTTTCTTTTTTCCGATAAATTGTGGAGTTTTATGTCACCTTACCCCCAGGACTGGAAGATGTAGTTGCCGATGAAATAACAGGTCTAGGTGGCAACATACTTGAAATAAGAGAAGGCAAGGGTAGAGTGTTTTTTGAAGGAAACGAAGTACTTATCGCGAAGCTGAACTACCTGGCAAGGTGCATAGAGAGAGTAATTNTTTTGTTGAGAGCCGTGAGGTTTGAAAAGCTTGAAAAAAAGGATGACCTCGATCACGTGTACCGGGCGATAAGGGATCTTGACTTTTCGTTTCTTCAGGAAAGGAGTTTTGCAATAAGAAGTATGAGAATCGGAAGTCACGAATTCACATCCATGGATGTCGCCAGAGTCGCTGGACAGGCTGTTATTGATAGTTTCCTGGAAAATTATGGTAAGAGGCTCAGAGTAGATCTNACAAATCCAGATGTTATTATCAGGGTCGATGTGGTTCACAAAGAACTACTGGTTGGAATCGATACAACTGGAGATGATGCTCTTCACAAGCGATGGTGGAGAGTTTACAATCATCCGGCACATCTAAATTCAAATATTGCGTGTGCAATGATAAAAATCGCAGAGTGGAGCAGGAATGAATCGCTTGTTGATCCCATGTGTGGTAGTGGAACGATTCCGATTGANGCGGCAATGATTGGAAGAGACATCCCTCCGGGTAAAAATAGGGATTTTGCATTTTTGAAAATCGATTGGCAGGAGGATCTGAATTTCATTGTTAGTAGATGGAAAGAAAGCAAGGAGAGAATAGAAATATATGGAATTGAGAAGTTCAGAAAACATCTTGAGGGCGCACGAAAAAATGCCGAAAACGCAGGAGTGGCGGATACGGTAAATTTCTTCCTTGGGGATGCAACAAAGCTTGAGGGGGAGTACGACTGCATAATTGTCAACCCGCCCTATGGTTTAAGGATTGCCAAAAAAGGGGTGATAAAAACTCTGTACGAGAAATTTGTGGAAGCCGCAAAGCGCTGTATGCATGACGAATCGAGACTTGTTATAATTACATCTGAGTATGAGCTGATAAAAAGCGTATTCGAGAAAACGGGTTTGATTATCAGCGAAGAGAGGTATGTCAGATATGGTGGACTGGCAACAAAATTGTTTCTGGCACGCAGGTAAATTATGCAGATAGATATTGCCTGAAAAACCATTTGGGGACTATTTGGGAATGATCCTGACAATACTGGCTTTGTCACTCTGAATTTCGTAGTTCTCTGTTGCAGCGGGTATCAAGCACGAGTAGCCTTTGTGGAGATCAACTATCTCACCATCACTTTTCAGAAATGAATAACCATCCACTGATATCAGAATGTGAAAGACTCCATCGGTTGAGAAACTCTCTGCTCCAGCAACTTCCAAGATTTCTATTTTGAATCTGTCAGTATCAAGAAGCCCTTTTTTCCCCTTCAGTTCAAATTCTTCACTTTTCTTAAATTTAAGGGCTTTTTTAACCTTCTCGAAATCGGATGTTTTCTCGTTTCCGTCATGGAGCACATATGTCAGAATCGAGTTTGTCGAGACTTCTATAAACCTCCCCTTCTCAATGGAGTGGAGTATACCGGAGGGGATGTGGAGGGTATCGTGAGGAGAGAGTTCAAAACGATTCAACTTTTCCAGAATGTCTTTCGCACTCTCAATTTCGTCGAGCCAGGAGTCAAATTCGTCGATGCTCATATCATCCTTCCAGCCAGCGTAAATTATTCCACCGCCAATCATGAGCAACCCCTCCTCTCTTCCACTCTCTGTCTCACCAAACGTTGAAGCAACTTTGTCCGATGGATGCACATGAATATCTGTAAAACCCTCCACATCAACAATACGGACGAGTATTGGAAAAGTCGTGTATTTGTCCGCGAGTTTTCCCATCAACTCCTCTCTGTGCTTTGCAATTAGTTCAGTTACACTGACAGACTGCCCAGCCAAGAGCACTTCAGAAGGGTTGGATGGGTGTGCAGAAAATTCCCACGATTCTCCAATACCACTTTTTCTGAAGCCTTTAAGGAGTGATATCCACTCTCCACCCCAAGGCTTTTCAACAAGATTCTCCTTCGCCTGAAATAGGAACTTTGGAAGCGTCATGCAATAACCCCCCGTTAATGATTGAGGAGAGTATATATAACAGTTGGGTTCTGAACTGTTCTGAACTTACTGAATCATTTCACAGACGTTAGTGTGAAATGCAAAAGTTGTAAAAATCAATCCAGGTCTGAGATANGGCAAGGAGACAGCTTAGCAACCAATCACCACAACCTTAATAAACCCTTACAGTAATCCCAAAGCGGCAATAGAGCAACGAATTCAATTTGGGCCGGTAGCTCAGCCTGGTAGAGCGTCGCCTTGGCATGGCGAAGGCCTGGGGTTCAAATCCCCACCGGTCCATGTATATCACTCTTTCGGTTGTGATCTTTTCTTCTGATCCAGAACCAGCAACAGCTTCAGATCCGTCCATCGGCACATTTTCTCAACTCACGACAGCAGAGGTGACGTCCACATGTCCCAATAACCGAAAAAATAGAAGTGAAGAAATGTCACCCTTCACAGACTCCAGCACTCTGTTCAGAACATTCGAACCCCTGATCATCGCAACCTCTCAAGTATCCTCCCCAGCTCATCGGCAACCCAGCAGGTTTTGCACGCATCCGAATCCAGAGAAATCCTGTAGAGCCTGAAGTAAAGCACATTCACCCTGTTGCCACTCTTCCTGTACTCCCACGTCCTGACAAGCATGCATGACTGCTCAAGATACCTGAGAACCCTTGACAGAACCCTGTTAAGCGACCTCTCCCTGAGTTTTTCAAAACCGCTGCAGTGCCTGACAGACTCCTTCACCTCCGTGAATCTTACGGGTCTGGAATACTTCCCTATCTCAAAGGCCGCACTGATGCACTTTTCAAAGTCAACAAAGCCAACGTTGCTCCTGACAATTCTCCTGATATCCTCTCCATCAAGAACAGGGAGCTCAGGCTCTATCTCCCTCCAGAGGTTCAGCGCCCTCCTCACCATTTTCTCATGCGTTTCCCCCTCGTACATCCTTGCAGTTATCAGCAGCCTCACCATCTCGTTGTACTTCCTGACAGCGTCCTGATCACTGCACTCATTGGCATTCAGAAGCATGCAGCCATTCTCTCTGAGGGTGCCGCTCTCCATTGCCTCCCTGAGCAGGGTTCCGAGACTCTTTCCCAACCCCCTACCGCTCATGAGTTTCCGTGAAACCCCCTGTCAGCGGTGCGGCAACATAGCGGGAGGTTGCAGGTAACAGAATGGATGGATCGGGATGAGGCCGGCAGCAAAAGGCGCGTCATTCCATTTTCCAGTTTTGCGGTAACATCCTGAATGTGACCGATTCAAAAATGAAATTTTTTAAGAAAGAGTGGTGTGCTGCCTGCATGGAATTTCTGGGTCTCAGGATAGCAGTGCCAAGCGGGGGGTCGCTGAGAGTTACAATACCCGCAGCAGTGCTACAGAAAATCTGGTGCGGGAAAAGAAGAACCCTTCCCATCTGTTTTTTCAGGGACGGTGAGAAACTCCTTGTCATCCCATTCGATGAGGTTATGAGGAGTGACCTTCCCAGAGAAGTGAAGGAGCGTGTGTATTGGGAGTGGAGGCGCAGGATTCTTGGTATTATTCAGAGAAGGATGACGGAACTCATGGACAGGCTTGTCAGGGGNGAGATACAGTGGAGCAGATTCACGGAGGAGCTGGAACGATTGCAGGAAAAAACGATTGATGAGATGAGACCGTTTGCTTCAAAAATCTCCGGTTCACTTGCATTTCTTCCTGATGGTGCGGACATGATTCTCTCAGCAGCTCTTGCGGTAGAAGATACTGGTGAAACTCTTGACCAGATTGTTGAGGAGCTGAGGGAAATCGCTGAGGAAAGAAGAAGACTTCGTGAAATCCTGAAGCATCTGGACTCAGCAGACATCGAGGAAACATTCAGGGAAATAATTGCAGTCAGGCTCAAGTCAGAGCTGGAAATCATGGAGGAGAGACTGAATGAGATCAGAGAGCTTCTCGAGGATTAAGGCATCTCCACTCCCGAAGCTGGCTCTTGCCGTTCTTGTATCTTTCCTGCTAGTGAGATATTTTAAATACCTGTTTTCCTTCCTGTACCCTTATCTCGATCACGCAATCCATGCAGTTCCCTTACCTCCAGCTGTATGGTCTGTTTTGAGCTTGATAGTGGATAGGGTGCTCTCATACATCATCTTCGGACTTCCAGTACTTTACGGGTTGAAGTACATGTGTAATGAGGAGATCCCTCTTTCAGAGAGGTCTTACGTTTTAGCCCTTGGCTTATTCTCCTCACTACTGCTCCTCATTGCTGCACCTGCTTTGGTGGGCATCAAATCTGTTTCTGAGATAATTCCCAACATTTTGAGGGCGTCACCGTTTCTTGCAGCGATCATAATCTGCTCTGTCCTCATCCTGCTGGCGCTTAGAGATTTTGAGTCGCACAAGTTCTTCTCCTTTCCCAATCTCTCCCTGCTGATGGTTTCTCTGATTGTGGTTTTCGAAAACATCGTGATCTCGTGGCACCTTTTTTCGGTTGCAGATTCACCCCAGTCCAGAATACTCTCATCCCTTTTCATACTCCCCCTCCCCCTCACTGTCCTGCTGCTCATCCTCTCCGATGTCAGAGTGCGTTTTCCCGAAAACACCGTCAGGTGCGATGACAGCGAATTCCTGAAATTCGTTCAGCTTCTGAAAAACAAAGCAGGCATTTCACAGGATGTTGAGGTTTACGTGGCGCCCTTTGTTAGTGGAGCTGCAAGAGTTTCTGGAATAAGAAAAGTAAGGATTCTAATTTCACAGGATCTCTACCGGAGCTACTCCTCTATTCCTTGGCTTGCTGAATGCATTCTTCTCCATGAGCTTGGACATGTGAAGAACCGCGATACCTTTGTCAGGGAGTTCTCGAGTTCCGTGAAGAGGTCATGCATTATAACAGTCCCTGTTCTGCTTTTCGGCATGATTTTGCTTCAGGAGTATCTCTTTCACGTGCTGTTATTACTTGTTTTCAACACAGCCCTTATTGCAGCTCTTGAAAAAAGGGTTTTGGTGGAATACGAGGTTCTTTCCGATCTCCATGCTCATGAATCTGGAAGCAGAATACTTCAGGCACTTAAGATGCTCCACAGCATCGGTGGTGGAGATGAAACAATCCTGAGAAGAATAAGGTTTCTTGAAAACCCTGCGGAAGGGTTATGGAAATCTTTTGACTCCCACAACACTGTTCTCGGTTCTCTGCTTGTTGGCTACCTATTTTTCTCACAGCTGCTCGCAAAAGTGCCGAACAGTGTTCTCTATGTTCTGTTCCTGATAGGAGCGGTCTTCAACTTCTCCTACATATTGCTGACAGAATTGCAGATGAGTGTCATCAAGAAGTATTTTAGCAGAGAAATAAGTAGTGCACAGGAGATGAGATTCACATAACAATTCTGTTTTCTCAGGATGCCATGTCACCTTTCCTGTCCTGAATCGCCTTTTCCAGCCTCTTTTCAAATTCACAGTAAAGAGGAAGGAGGTGGTGTTTGGTGGTTCAGGAAAGGGTTGTGCACGTCCAGCTTGTAGGTGGAGATTCGGTTCCGGTGAACGTGGACGCGAACATGACGGCAGGAGATCTGAAAAGAGAGCTGGGATTCGATGAGAGAGAGTTCATAGTCCGGGTGAACAATGTCACACTGAGAGACCACGAGAGAATTCTTAACTACGTGATGAGTGACAGGGACACTGTTGAGATCCTGCCCGTTACGGATGTGGGCAGGGTCTCCCGCAATTTTTTAACAGGTGAGGAGAGGTTCAGGCAGGAGGACACGCTTCTCAGAAGGATAGGGTTCGGCAGAATTGGTGAGAGGAGATACGTTGCAGCAGCGAGAGCATGCGGGAGAATATTCAGGATATACGTCACCCTCCCCGAAACCTTCCCCTACTCGAGGCCCGTGATAACCATTGACGACCGCTGGTTTGCAGGGAGACACAGGTGCATAATTGACAGGGGAAATGAGATTGAGGTACACTTCCACGACTCTGACTGGGAGCCCTGGATGCATGCCCATCACCTTGCCTTAAACGCGCTCAGGTTTCTGAACTCAATCGGGAGGAGGGATCCGTTATGGTGGGCTCTGGAGAGGCTGGCAGGATTCTCACACAGGTGAGCAGGATCTATGAAAAAGCCCTTGAAGACCTTTCTCTCGCCTACCTCAAAATTGCAGCACTGACACCACTTCTCGCAGGAGCCAGAATCTCCGCTGAACTTGAAAGAGTACTTGGAAGGTCAGCAGGGAACATTCTCGTGATTCCAGCTCCACTGCTCTACGAGTGCTTCTCAGAACTGATAAAATACGGTGAAAAGGGTAAGGAATGGATAGTTGCTGTTGGTGCTGCCGAGTTTGATGGAAAACTCCTCGCAGCAGGTGTGCACAGCATCAGGTGCTCGAAGTCCTCAGGAACAGAGGCTGAGGTTGACTACGACCACCTGAGCTCCATGCTCAGGTTTTACAGGACTGCAGGTTACAGGATAGCAGCAATAGCGCACATTCATCCATGGGAGTCGGATGATGTTCATCCAAGTGCGAGGGATATCGCTACGCAGAGGAGATGGGAAAAACTGGTCGATGATATTGTGGGTATAGTCTTCTCAAATTCAGGAGTTTTCAGGATATTCACGGCCGAAAGCGAGCTGAACGTTGAGATAAACGGGGATGGCGTTGAAAAACTTGGAAAGGATCTGTACAGACTTACGAGAGCAGGAGAGGTGAGAGCATGGAAAAAAGAAAGTTGATTCTTGACAGATCCCTTAGAATTCCGTGGTTCAGCGATGAACTCATTGCCGGAATGCGCGTTGCAGTTATCGGAACCGGTAATACGGGCTGTTCCATGTCTCTCATGCTTTACGGTCTCGGGCCGAAGGAGCTCTGGCTCATTGACAGGGATACCGTTGAGATTGAGAACGTGCAGAGACAGTTTCTTTTCTCCGAGAACGATGTGGGAAGGCCAAAAGCACATGCGGCGATGGACTTTCTGCTAAGCAGGTATGGAGGGCACGGGACAGAAATCCACGCAGTCGTGACGGATGTTCGCTACACAGATCTCGAGAATTACGATTTTGTGTTCTGCTGCGTTGATAACAACTCCGCCAGAAGGGCTGTGCTGGAGCAGTGCCTTGAAAAGGATATTCCGCTCATAGATACCGGTCTGGATTTCAGGGAATCGCAGGCAGGACATGCGATCCTTGTTGACAGGCAGCGCTTTCCAGATGGGGCATGCGTTAACTGCTACATGGACATAACAGGGGATACCAAACGCCCTCAGGGATGTGTGGCCGCTGCGATACCATACTCAGGGCCCTTGGTTGCAGGAGTCGCGGCTGGAATGTTCGTGCAACACGTGCACGGGAGACTCAGGCACAATTTCTTTTTCTTCGACCTGAACTCAGGCATGGCAAGATTTGGATTCATAGAGAGGAAGAGAAACTGTGAGATCTGTGGTGTGGAGAGGGAATAAACATGCAGTTCGTCGAGCATATCAGAATTCTTATCTTTGCTCTTCTCATTTTTTCCGCTGTATTTCTCATCGCCTACACGCTTGAGATGACAAGATTATGGATAGCTTCTCTCGCCGTTATTGCCATACTCGCCGGCGCCATAGCTGTGCTCGCAAGGTGGAGCGGTTATGGTATTGAGGAGAGTGAATAGGTATATAAGGATCTACGAGATCTCTCCGCCAAAGAACGGAAACTTCCTGAAAGCCCTGAGGTTTCCCATCTGTATGATCATCGACGTTAACGGTTTTGCAAAGCTCTACATCGAGGTTTCCTCTAAATCAATTCTCAGCCCGGAGAGAGATGTTGAGAAAAAGCTTAAACACCTGCTCGAGGCACTCTCGGCTGAATACGACTTCAGATGGGTCGAGGAAACGCCAGCTGACTTCAGAGGGAGATTCTTCTACACAGCAGCATACAGCGATTCGAACCTTGCTGACCTCGTTAAAACACTCGTTCTCAGCGGTGTGCGGGCAAGAATCATTCTCACACTCAAGCCAGCCGGTAAATGGCTCTGCAGCTTTGCCATAGCTTCTGACAGCGAGATATTCCACACTCTCAAAACCCTGTTCAGGGATGTCAGGAGAATCTCAGCCAGAGATTTCAAGAAGATGAGAAATGGCTCAGTGCTCAACCCGAGAATTCTGAAAAAGCTCACACTCCCCCTTCTCCCCGGAATCGCATCCCTGCCTCTTCTTGATGTGAAGGTTCCGGTGCGCTCCACCTTCGAGCAGAAAAACGCGATAAGAGCCGGCAGAGTTGTGCACCTTGCAACGGGTGCAGAGATAACAGATGCATTCCTGCCCGTGCAGAGAATAAACCAGCACGTAGCAATTCTCGCAACAACCGGAGCGGGAAAGACGAATCTCTGCAGGCATCTCGTTACAGAACTGCACAGAAAGGGAGTTCCCTGCCTGATATTTGACTGGAAACGCGATTATGGAGATCTTGCAGCAGTGATCGATGCAGAGCTCTATGACTTCCGCGATAAGCTCTTCACATTCAACCCTCTCAAGCCAGCGGGAGATGCAGCAACGTGGGCGAAGGAGCTTGCGAACATAATGGCAGAGGTGATTTCAGGCAGCGCATACGGATCAGGAGCGTTCTCCGTTTACGTCAAGCTCATAGACGAGCTGTACAGGGAACGTGGAATATACGATGGCTCCAGAAATTACCCGACGGTTTTCGACCTGCTGGAGAAGCTCGAAAACCTCTCCAGACAGAAGCTGTCCGAGAGGGAGAGGAACTGGGTGGCAAGTGCTCTGAAGCTTTTCAGATCTCTTGCCGTTGGAAAAACTAGAGAGGCCTTCAGCGTCAGGGAGGGTGTGAGCATCGCAGGGCTGCTGGAGAGGACGGTAATAATTGAACTCGATGCCCTCGGCGATCCGCTTGCAAAGGCCTTCTTCATCTCGGTTCTGCTCCAGAAGATAAGGAATTACAGACTCTCAAGACCGGAAAGAGACGAGCTCAGACATGTGATAGTCATCGAGGAAGCGCAGAACGTGCTCAAGCGGGACAGCGAGGCCAGCTCGATAATCACCGCAACCTACCGCGAGATAAGGAGCCTCTGCGAGGGGATAATTGCGATAACCCAGATGCCGAGCGAGTTCAGCAAGGATGCTCTCGCGAATATAAACACGTTCTTCGTCATGCGCCTTGTGCACGGGGAGGATAAGAGAGCTATCCGCGACATTCTGGGACTGAGCGATGAGCAGCTCCGCATACTCGAGCACCTTGAAAGAGGTTTGGCGTTCATGAAAACAGATGGGCTCTGCCTGGTGAAGGTGCCGCTTGTGAAAGTGGAGCAGAAAGATGAGCTGAAAGCTGAACGTAAAGCTGAACGCAGAACCTCTGAAACCTACTCTGCACGGAGAGCAAGGGCAAGGGAGGCTGATAAACGTGCAAGCGATCTGACAGAGAAAGAGTGGCTCGTGCTCAAATGCATCGCCGAATCCACAGCATGCAACAACTCCCAGCTTCAGCGTGCCTGCAGAATTTCCAATGACGAGCTGAAAAGAATCATCGGCAGACTTATTGAGAAGGGTTTTGTCAGGTATGCCTACGCAAAGAAAAAAGGAGCAGGCAGGAGACAGAAGATCTACTTCCTGTTTCCATACGGCGAGGAAGCTTACAGGCAGAGGTTTGGTGAATGGCCCGATATCGTCAGAGCCAGAAAGAGAAGGAACAGATTGAGCCACGAGGAGATGAAGAGAAAGGTAATGGAAGCTCTTGGAATCAAGGAAGGCAGATTCGGGAGGTTTGACATAATCGCAGAGGACGGCCCGATCGAGATCGAAGCAGGGAGCAACAGAAATGATCAGATCTACGAGAACATAAGGAAGAGTGTTGAGCAGTTTGGTTTTACGAGGTTTGTGGTTGCTGATGAGATTACTTTCAACGCTGTGCTGCAGCAGGCGGCGAGGTATAGGTTCGAGAGTGGGAGAGAATTTGAAATAAAAATCTGTGGAATCGAGAAAATAGACAAAATAGGGTCTATTGAGTTTTTATTTTAGTTAGAAGCTTCTCATCACTCGGATACCGAATATAAGCAGTGGAGGTACGAAATATATTAAAAACTCGAAAATGCTAATTAAACCACCTTGTAGGAGAAGTAGCAGCCCTAGCATCCAACCTAAAAGATAAAGAATGCCCCAGTATGGCATGGCTGCTATTAAGGCCATGATGCCAGCTACCATTAACAATTTAAACGTGAAAACATAAGAATAATCGAGCAATCCTGCTTCAGCCAATTTTTCTACAATAACTGCCATAACGAAGCCAGAAATGACTTCACTAAATGCTCTTCTAAGTCCATATTCCAGTCCAGGCATATACAAAATTATGCTTCGAGTTAATTTAAAAAATATTTTAGTGTTTTATTTTGATCAAGCAGAAAACTTTTATTTGTTCTCTGAAAAATTTCTTTTAGGTGGTTTGATGTCACAATTGCCTTTATTTCAAAAACCTCTAAATTCTAGAGACGAGCTAAACGCGCTTGTCGATAAAGCTGCTGACATTATAAGAACTGCAACAGATTACAAGTTCATTCTCGTACTTTTGCTTTACAAAAGAATGAGTGATGTATGGAAAGAAGAATTCGAAGAGAAAAAGAAAGAACTCATTGAGAAAGGGTGGGATGAAGAAAAAGCGGAGAAAGAAGCAGAAAATGAGGTCTGGCATACTTATAACCTCAATCGAGAACTTCTTTGGGACAACGTTACTAAGGATGTGAAAAAACTTCCAGAAAATCTTTCCAACGCTTTGAGAGAGATCGCAGAATTAAATTCTGACTTGAAAGGTGTCCTTGACAGATTTAACTTCCTAACTTTCACAACACAAGAGCATAGAGAAAAGCTCAGAATGCTTGTTGAACTTTTCAACCGGTACAATTTTGGAAATAAATCTGTCTCCAGTGATATAATTGGAGACGCGTACGAGCACATACTTTACAAGTTTGCACCATCTCAAGCAAAGCAGGGAGAAGTTTACACACCAAGAGAAGTGATAAAACTCCTCGTCGAGATTCTGGATCCAAAGCCAGGAGAGAGTGTATACGATCCAGCCTGCGGAAGCGGGGGAATGCTCATCGAGTCTTTTAGACATGTCAGAGGAGAGGACATCGATCTGTATGGGCAAGAATACAATCAGGACATCTTCGCCATCTGCAAGATGAACTTACTTGCTCATGGTATTACTGATGCTTCTATTGAATACGGTGATAGCCTGCTTTATCCAAGATTTAAGGAAGATGGAAAGCTCAGGCAGTTCGATGTTGTAATTGCCAATCCACCATGGAATCAAGACGGTTATGGAGAAGAAAACTTGAAGAAGGGAGATTTTAGGGAAAGGTACGCTTTTGGTTACCCACCAAACAACTCCGCAGACTGGGCTTGGATTCAGCACATGATTGCAAGCGCAAAAAATGACACGGGTAGAGTTGGAGTGGTGATAGATAACGGCGCACTTTTTAGGGGAGGAAAAGAGAAGATAATACGTGAGGCGATCCTCAAGAAAGATCTCATTGAGTGTGTTATTCTCCTACCTGAAAAGCTCTTTTACAACACCGGCGCCCCTGGAGCTATAATAACTCTGAACAAGAACAAGCCAGCTGAGAGAAAAGGAAAAATTCTTTTCATAAACGCAAGCAACGAATACGAGAAGCATCCAGACGTTAGAAAACTAAATCGTTTGGGAAACGAGCACATTGAAAAAATTGCAAAGGCCTATCATGAGTTTAAAGATGGAGATGGATTTTGTAGAGTTGTTTCGCTTGAGGAGGTTAAAGAGAACGATTACAATCTGAATGTTACGCTTTACGTGTTTCCACAGGAGGAAGTTGAGGAGATTGATATTGCTGAAGAGTGGGAGAAACTCAAAAAGATTGAAGAAGAGATAAAAGTAATCGATGAGGAGATTGAAGGTTATTTAAGCGAGTTAAAAATAAGGTGACGCATAATGAACTCTGCTCTAGCTAAGTTAGCTGGATTTGCACTTACTTTAATATCACTGGCACTTGCTTACAAAACTTCTGGAGTTGTTAATTGGGAAACCTACGCGTTTGTAGGGGGTGCAATACTTTATCTGATTATAGCCATCTTATTGGGAAAAACATTTGAGTTAGAAGTTCTTTCTACATTGATGATTTCTGGATTCATTACAGCTTTAATTATGCTTTTTGTTTCTATATCTTTTGCAATCCTCATGGTTTTAATTTCTTTCTTTCTACTTGCGCTTCTGTTGATTGTTTACTCAGAGGGGGATACTAACCATGGTTGGATCCTTAAATAAATCAGAAAAAATGGATGACTTCAAAAAAACACCAATCGGCAAAATTCCAGAAGATTGGGAAGTCGTTAGGCTTGGGGATGTTTCTCAAATCGTAATGGGCCAAGCTCCTCCATCGACTACATATAATAACGAAGGTGTTGGTTTACCATTTCTACAAGGTAAAGCAGAATTTGGAGAAATCTATCCCTCTCCAAAAGTTTATTGCTCTAAACCTATAAAAGTAGCTGAGAAGAATGACATTTTGCTCTCAGTAAGGGCACCTGTTGGGGATGTCAACCTAGCTCCATTTAGATGCTGTATTGGTAGAGGACTTGCTGCTGTTAGAGTTAAGAAGGAGAGGCTTAACTATCTGTTTTTGTTTTACTATTTAAAGCTCAATGGTAAAAAATTTGAAAATCTCTCTTCAGGTTCAACTTTTAAGGCAATAAAGAAAGAAGACATAGAAAATTTTCCCATCCTTCTACCTCCACTTGAAGAACAACGCAAAATCGCCGAAATTCTGAGTACGGTTGATAAAGCCATAGAGAAGGTGGACGAGGCGATAGCGAAGACTGAAAGGCTGAAAAAGGGGCTGATGCAGGAACTTTTAACGAAGGGCATAGGGCACACTGAGTTCAAGGATACGGAGATTGGTAGGATTCCGAAAGAGTGGAAGGTTGTTAGGCTTGGGAATATTGCAAGTTTTAAGAATGGATTGAATTTCAGTCAAGAATCACGGGGTAGGGGAATTCTATTCATTAATGTTCCTGATGTATTCTCAGAGGGCATTTATATCGATCCTAATAAACTCGAACGTGCTGACTTTGGAAATCCTAACAAAATATCTCAATACTATCTAAAGCCTGGAGATTTGTTATTTGTTAGGTCTTCAGTCAAAAGAGAAGGAGTTGGATGGGTTTCGATGTTTAAAGGATGTAAAGAACCTGTTGTTTTTTGCGGCTTTTTAATAAGAGCAAGAATAGAACAAAATGAGATATCAAGTGAGTTCTTGACCTATTTGCTCCGTTATGACAGATATAGGAAGCTATTAGTTTCTGGCTCAGGAACCGTTGCGATTACGAATATAACTCAAGAGAGCCTCAAATCTCTAAAAATCCCCCTCCCACCAATCGAAGAACAGCAAAAAATCGCCGAAATTCTTTCAACTGTGGATAAAAAACTCGAACTCGAAAGGAAACGCAAGGAGAAGCTTGAAAGGATTAAGAAGGGTTTGATGAATGATTTGTTGACTGGGAGAAGGAGAGTTAAGGTGGAAACGAATGGATAAAAAGTTAAAAGCTGACGAAATTTTAAAACATATTTTCTCGACTGAGAGAAATTTAGCAGAATTTCTTAAACCATTTTTAGAATTTTTTGAGATACATGAAAAAGCAAAATTGGAGAGAAGACTTGAAGAGAGTAGACGTTTTGTTAAGATTGCACTACAAGATTTTGAAGCTTCTAAAATCTTATATCGAGCTAAAATGTATCCGATGGCTATATACCATATGCAGCAAGCTGTTGAAAAGTATGTTAAAGCTCTTGCTTTGACGTATTTCGGACTTAATGAAAAGGAAATAAAACGTTACATTAGCCATGACTCACCTAAAGCCTTCATAAGGCTCCTTAAAAGATATGAAAAATTTCTAGGGTCATTTTTTAGAATAGCTGAAATGTTCTCTATTTCATTTCCAGAAATTTCGGGTAAAAATCTCTTGAGACTTGAGAGGATTATAAACAAGAAGAAAAGAGAAATTGCAAAAATGAGTTCAGAAGAAGTAAAGAACCTAGTTGAAATCCCTACCAAAATAAAGAGAATAGTTGAAAGCGACAAAACAAAGAATGAAATAGCAGAGTATCTCTTGGAAATTCAAAGAAAAGTACAAGAAATAGAGACACACCAACAAATCTCCAGAAAATTGGTCAACACTATAGAAAAAATCTCGAATGAACAGGAAAAGGTATTGAAACAAACATGGATTTTTCCAGGTCTCTACATACTTTCAATAATAACTTATCCACATGCCACATTTGCAAGATACCCAAATAAAGTATTGCAACCTGAAGAATACAACGAAAACTTAGGCATAATTCAATCATTCAACGAGATTGTACGATTAATGTCAGATATAGTAAATTCCTTCGATATCTAAAAAATGTAAAGATGATGAATCTTAACTATTTCCTAAACGGAAATTAAAATATATGTTAGTGAAAATAAGTAAGTAAAAAGGGAATGGTGATGAGCGATAAAAAACTGACAGAAGCAAACCTCCAAGATTACATAGCAGAAAAACTCGGAGAGTTAGGCTGGAGAGTCGAAGAATGGGGTAGAGGCGTCAAAGGAGAGAGAAAATCCCTCAATGAGATAGTTCTTGAAAACAGACTTTTTGAAGCCATTGAAAGAATAAATGGATTGGAGCTTAACGATAAAGAAAAGAAAGAAATCCTTTCGAAACTTCTCCTTTTACCCAATTCGATAGAAGGTATAAAGGTATTTCTAGAGGAGTATCTTAAATACGGAGTGCCGTTAACCCTTGAGAGAGGAAAGAGAGAAATTGCAAAGCAAATTTTCCTAATTGATTTTGAAAATCCAGAGAATAACGATTTTCTTGCTGTTAGAGAATTTGAAATTGAAGAAAGAGATGTGAGAAAAAGGTTTGATTTCTGTCTTTTTATCAATGGCATTCCCTTAGTGATAATAGAAACGAAAAACCCATTTGCGGAGGAAGAGGAGGAAGAGAGAACTTGGTATGCTGCTTACAAGGATTTAATTGACTACGAGAAAGCTGTGCCGGGCATTTTCAAATTTGTTCAGTTTTGCATAGCAACTGATGGCTACACCGCTAAATACTTTCCCAATTACTATGCAGAAAGCTATGAAACTGAGCTCTCAACCTGGGAAACAACTTATCCGCTGGAAATTAAAACTTCAAAACTCTTTGAATCGCTCGATAAAGCTATTTATGGAATGCTCACAAAACAAAACCTCGTCGACCTTGTTGAGAACTTTATTTTCATCAAGAAATTCAAGGATAGATACATCAAAATAATAGCAAGGTGGATGCAGTTTAAGGCTGCGAACAAGATCTTTGAGAGAGTTACTAAAGAAAAAGATAAAAAATTAGGCTTAATTTGGCACTGGCAAGGTTCTGGAAAAAGCCTTACAATGGCATTCGCAGCGTGGAAGCTATTCAGACACGTAAAGCTTGAGCAACCGACTATATTCATTGTTGTCGACAGGAGAGATTTGCAAAAGCAGTTAGTCGAGAAGGAATTTCTCCCAATTGGAATAGAATTTGTTGAGACTGTTAAAAATACAAGGCAACTTGTGAACATATTGAAGTGGGGTGGAAAGGACAGGAAAGGGAAGAGAGGAATATTTGTTTGCTTAATTCAGAAGTTCAGTCCGAAGAAGTTGAAAAAGCTGCACGACGAAGGAGAAATAAATCTCGATAGAGAGAACATCGTGATTTTCACAGATGAAAGCCATAGAAGCCAGTACGGAACACTCGCAACGACAATGCGTGGAATTTTCAAAAATGCTTTCATCTTTGGATTCACTGGCACACCCCTAACCAAACCGGAAAGAAACACATTTGCAAAGTTCTCTCCGGAGGGTGAGATTTATCTCGACAGATTTGGAATGCTCGATTCAATCAAAGATGGCTTTACTTTACCGATAAGGTATGAGGCTAGGCTTCCTGAGGTGCACATCAAACCAGAAGAAATTGAGGAGCTTGGAAGGTATGAGGAAGAAGTTTTAGAAGAATTGAGTGATGAAGAGAGGAAAATCTGGAAGAGAAAGATAAGACCAAAGGTTGCTTTTCTGAAGAGTGAGGAGAGAATCGAAAAGGTATGCAGGGATATAGCTGAGTACTTCAAGAATAGGGTTGAGAAAACTGGTTTTAAAGCCATGATTGCAGTTGTGGATAGAGAATGCTGTGTTTTATTCAAAAGAAAACTTGACGAATTACTTGGTGAGAAGTACTGTGAAATTGTAATGACCTACCTGGCAAAAGAGAAATCCACGGTTCTAAAAGAATACAGAGAAGAAATTAGCAGAAGATTCAAGCACTCGGAGTTCGATAAAATCAACGAAAAAATAATCTCACAGTTTAAAGACGAAGAATTCCCAAAAATTCTCATAGTCAGTGATATGCTTTTAACTGGTTTTGATGCAAAGAACCTCTGGACGCTCTTTTTATACAAACCGCTAAAGGAGCATAGACTTCTTCAGGCAATAGCGAGAACGAACAGGCCGTATCCAAACAAAGAGTTCGGTTTGGTTGTGGACTACATTGGAATAGCTGAATACTTGGAGGAAGCTCTCGAGATGTTTGAAACAGACTTTCTGAAAGAGGCTAAGCTCTTTATTAGAAAACTGGAAGAATCTGAGAAAGAGTTTGAAGAGCTAATCAATGAGCTGAAAGCCATATTTTCTGGAATGGAAATAAAAGATTTGAAAGATGTGAATAATGCTGTCGAGTTCTTAATTTTGAACGATAAAGAAGAAGAGTTCTTGAGCAAAATGAGAAGGCTCAGAAGACTTTACGAGTTAATCTCGCCCAGCGAAGTCACATTTAGGTATGCTGACGTTTACAGCATCCTCACATCTGTAGAAATAGCCCTCCGTAGATATAGGAGGCGAGAGCTAAGGTTAGAGGAAATTGAAAGAATGGCAAGGAAAACTTACGAGCTCATTCAAAAAACCATAGGTATTGATAAAATCGAGAAAGTTGGCGAAATAGAAGTAAACAAGGAACTTGAGAAACTCGAAAAAGAAAGAAGACCGATAGCTGCGATAAGGGTTATTTCGGAAGTTAGCAGAAAAGTTTACGGGAAGAAAGGAGATTTTTACGTCAGCATAAGAAAGGAGATCGAGAAAATATACAGAGAGCTGAAAACGAAGAAAATTGTAACGAAAGAGATAATTGAGAGAATCAAACAGGTGAACGAGAGGTTAACGAAGCGAGAAGCTGAGAGAAAACGATATGGAGAAGTATATCCGATTTTTGAAGTTCTAAAATCGAACCTCGATGAAAACTTGGCTTTGAACACTTCAAAAGAAATTTTCGAGGAGCTGAAAATTAAAGGATTGCTGAAAAAAGATAACTTCCTCAAGGAGAGTAGGAGAAGAAGGATTAGACGAGTTATCAGAGAAAAAATAATCGATAGACTTGGATATGTTGAAAATCTCGACGAAATTGAGAATAAGATATTCGTAAACTTGGAGGGTGAATATGGATAGAGAGAAGATCAAGAAGAGGATAGAGAAAATCATTCGAGAGCTTGTGGATGGTAAAAACATAGAAATCGTTGGAGAGCTAAGCGTAGATGTCTTGGAAATAGACGATCTTGCTCTGATAAAAGGAAATAAGATCTATTTCAGCGAGAGGGTTGGTCTACTCTCCAACGAAGCTCTAAAGTACATAGTTGCTCATGAACTAGCCCACTTGGCTGTAAAGAAACACACGGACAAGTTCTGGGATATTCTAAAGAACCTCTATCCAAACTACGAGAGAGGTAAGCAAGAAGTTGATGAATTCGTGAAAAAATTAATGTAGGGAGATATTAGAAAATTTTTCCATGAAATACTGGCTCTGTATCACAACCGAAGACAACTGGAAAATAATTCGAGATAAGAACATCTGGGGAGTGCCGGAGAGGCACAAAAACACAATTTCTAAAGTAAAACCAGGAGATAAGCTGCTTATTTACGTCAAGCAGGAAAGGATCGACAAAGATGTAAAGGAGTCCAGAATAATGGCAGTTTACGAAGTTGTCTCAGAAGTTTTCAGAGAATTTAAAGAAGGTATTCAAATCACCTAAAGGGATGGGAAACGAGATTTTTCCGTATAGGATTAAAATTAAGCCAATAAAGATTTTCAGCAAGC
>MTNC01000080.1 GCA_002010285.1 Archaeoglobus sp. JdFR-41
GTTCTTCTGCACCTGACACTGTTCCACATAAAGAGGCTTTTTGAAAATGCAGGAATTGCCAACGGTCATTTCGATGTCTATGATAAGCTCGGTGTTCAGCCNGTCCACATCCATAAAAGCAAATCNGATCACAAAAAAGCCATTCTTTTACTTTGTAAAGGAATTTCTGAGGTCTTCAGAGATTTTAATCCCGACGAACTGATTGAAAACCCAAAGGTAAGGGAAACACTCGAGACTATTGCTCGCTGAGAGGCAGTACCATGATGTACGCATCCTCTCCATCACTGTAGTAGCCATGGATTACATCTGTAATCCTGAATCCAAATTTTTTATATAATCTCTGTGCTGCCTGGTTGGAAACGCGGACTTCAAGCATTATTTTTTTCTTTCCTCTCGCCTTTATTCTTTCAATAGCTGTCTGTAGCAGCATTGAACCTATTCCCATTCTTCGATATTCTTTTCTGACAGCGAATGAGATGATTTTGCCTGTAAATCTGTCTACATCCATCGTTACGATGTAACCAGCGATTCTGTTTCCAACATCAGCTACAATAAGGTCGTTACCATATGTGAGGTAGATATACAGATCATAAGCTGGATTTCTTGGTTCAAATACCTCCTTGTCTATCTGGAGAACCTCCTTGTAATCTCGAAAGCTGTAGTCCCTAATTACAACACTCTGCACAAACATAATATATCACAGCTATATTTAAGAAGTATTCACATGATGAGGCTTGCCCACTACATCTCCATGAATTATACCGGGAAGGTTGTTGAGGTTGGAGTGGGTAATTTCTGGGANGTGGCGACCTTTCTTGCAAATTCAGGTTTTGAAGTCATTGCAACTGATGTTAAAAAACTCTCTCCACCTGAAGGTGTGAGTTTCTACATGGATGACATAACGAATCCCAGAATGGAAATTTACAAAGGTGCTGCGCTTATCTACTCAATTCGTCCACCTCCAGAACTTTTCAAGTACATCGTGGGAGTTTCTATAAATGTAGGGTCGGATTGCATCATAAAACCTATTCAAAATGAGTTTCCGGAGAGGGAAGAGAAGTGCAATCTTGTCAACTATAAAGGCTTAAGTTTTTATGTTTGGAAAAGACCAAGAAAATATGATAAAGACTATCAGCGTTGAGCTTGACGGTTTTGGAGATATGACAGACATCACACGAGAAGTTGAGAAGTTTGTTGCTGAGAGTGGAGTTGAAGAAGGGGCAGTACTGGTTTTCAATGTGGGTTCGACTGGTGCTGTAACAACTATTGAGTACGAACCGGGTTTGAAAAGGGATTTTCCGAGCATAATGGAAAAAATTGCCCCTTATGGGGAAGATTACGAACATCACAAAACATGGGGAGATGATAATGGCTCAAGCCATGTAAAAGCTGCAATTGTTGGACCATCAGTTTTAATTCCCTTCAGAAATGGAAAACTGCTGACNGGAANATGGCAGCAGATTGTGGTAGTCAATTTTGATACAAGAAGAAGAAAGAGAGAAATTATTCTTCAGATTTTGAGGAGCTGATTCAGGAACGATGATCGATTTGACCAGACCATACCTGAAGAAGAAGTTTGAGGAGTATTACAAAAAATGCAGATTTGATCTGCCGAGAGAATTTTATAGAAGGGAGTTTGCCTTTGTCCCGTTTGATTTGCTACCTGATTTTGTGATGTTCCGGCATATTTCGTTCAAAACTCCTGAGGAGCTTAGGGATTACGTACTCTCCAGTATTCCAGCGCACATTTACTATTCCTCTGCGTATTACGAGTTCCCAGATGAGGACAGAATGGATAAAAAGGGCTGGCTGGGAGCCGACCTCATTTTTGATATTGACGCCGACCATCTACCTGTTCGATCAAAGAGCTTTGAAAGAACTCTTGAAATCGCAAAGATGGAAGTGAAAAAACTTCTTGTTGTGCTTAAGAAAGATTTCGGAGTTGATGAAGAAAGTGTGGAGGTATTTTTCTCGGGTGGTAGGGGTTATCATGTTCATGTAACATCTGAGGAGTTTCTATCACTTGGCAGTGCTGAGAGAAGAGAGATAGTTGATTATCTGATGCTCACCAATCCCAGAATTGTCAGCAGAGGATTTTTACATGATTCAAATGCAGTACTGAGGATTATTACGTATATTAACCGGAAACTTAAGAGGAATCCGGAACTATTCGAAAAATACGGTTTAAATGAGAAAAACCTGAGTTTAAAGGGAAACAAAGTTAGCAGGAGAATGCAAAAGGTTTTGAGCGACCTTCTACCAGAGGCGATAGCGAAACGGAGAATATACATAGATGCTCCGGTAACAGCTGATGTTAAGCGTTTGATAAGGCTTCCTGGGAGTTTGCATGGTAAAACGGGTTTGAGGGTTACAAGAGTTGACGATATTGATTCCTTCAATCCTTTAAGAGATGCGGTCGTATTCGGTGATGAGCTTACCGAAGTGAAGACTTTAACAAGGATCAAATTGAAATTAAGGGATATCGAGTTCAATCTGTCTCCTGGAGAGAGAGTTAAAGTGCCTGAGTATGTTGCAGTTTTTCTGCTCTGCAGAGGGATGGCAGTTTACTCCTGAGTACGTTGGGATGACTGAAAAGAAAGCTAAAAAGAAAGATTTTTAAAATAATTATTTTTTAAATTCACAAATGGCGCTGGATGGGGAATACCTGGGAAGTTTCAGATGGTACTCATTTCTCTGTGGTTTTTACTTGGTAGCTGTTAGCGTTGGAATAGGACAGTCTCCAAAGCCAGAGTTTTACGAGATTTTTATTCTGATGTGGGTCATTCTCATATTTTTACTCCTTCTGAGTCTCGTTTTTATTGGAAAAGTTTTGAAGTATCTGGCGTTCGGTGTTGTTGCTCTCGTTCTGTATCTCCTCCTTACTAAAAGAATAGGAGTTCTGGCGACGCCGGCAGAAACTTTTCTCTCATTTTTTATCCTCTTTGCTGTGATATTTGTTTCAATTCTTTTCGGAGCAGGAATTCTCTTCGCCCTTCTTCTTTCATCACCAGTTTTCCATTTTACAAATTCAATTGAACTTACAACTCTTACTGCAATTCTTGGATTCATTCTTGGGGTAATAGTGACCTATCTGATTTTCAGCAGAGTGATTTTGCCATTTTCGCTGGGATTTTCGGTCAGTCTGGTAGCTGCCTATCTTGCAAATTCTGTTACGGGGTTTTTACTCAGCGAGAGTGGACAATCGCTTCCTGATTTTCGAGTAGTCAGTGTTGCATTGGTGGGTGGATTCAAATATGCTGAGTTCATTTCAGCTCTCAAGGAGTTTTTAGGACAGCTTGCACACCAGCATACACTGATATTTGTTGGCTCCGTGATAGTCGGCATAGTATCGGTGATAATCTCAAACTATCCTGCAAAAGAGAAAAAAGAACGTTCAGGTCTGCAGAATGTCAGGTGATTTCACTCCGACAGTATTTTTAACATTCGAGTGGAGGGGACGTTGATGAGGATACGAACCCCTTCGAGGATTCACATAACACTGATAGACCTCAACGGTGAGATTGGAAGGCTTGATGGGGGTGTGGGGCTTGCACTCAATGAACCATACGTTGAACTGAGGGCAAGAGAGAATGATGAGGTAGCTGTTAAAGGAAACTGTCTTAACATTGATCGATTTAGATCAGTTGCAAACAGAATGAACGAAAAATTTGGGTATGGCATTGAAATTGAAGTNCTCTCCGATTATCCGTCACACGTTGGACTTGGCAGTGGCACGCAGATCAGTCTTGCAGTGGGTGAGGCGTTTAACAGACTTTATGGACTGGGATTGAACGCGAGAAATCTGGCGGAAATATCAGGTAGAGGTGGTACATCAGGGATAGGTATTGCCGCATTTGAGAGTGGGGGACTGATAGTGGATGGAGGCCACTCAAAAAAGGAAAAGAAGGATTTTTTACCATCCTCAGCGAGTAGAGCGTCTCCCGCTCCTGTAATAGCAAGACATGATTTTCCAGACTGGAAAATAGTTCTTGTTATTCCGGATCTTCGAGGCTTTTATGGAAAGAAGGAGGTAAATCTCTTCCAGAGTTACTGTCCAATCCCTCTTCAAGATGTTAGAGAACTTACTCACATAATTCTCATGTTACTGCTTCCTTCAGTTGTTGAATGTGATTTGGATACATTCTCAAAAGCCATCCAGAGAATACAGGAAATAGGTTTTAAGAAAGTGGAAGTTGAGCAGTATGGTGATCTTATAAAGGGTTGCTTTGAACTTGTGGAATGTGCAGGTATGAGTTCTACCGGTCCTACAGTTTATGCTGTCACCGATGGTGGAGCGAAGAATACAGAAAAGACGCTGAAAGGATACTTTAAAGAAAGGGGATTTGAGTGCTGGAGCGTAATCACAAAAGCCAGGAATAGAGGTGCTGAGATTGAAACCTGATGGCAAACCTGATGACAGATCCTACAATCTATGGTTCGGGATTTACAGAAATGGCGAGGTAGAGAAGTCCGCTGATCTTCTCAAATCATTTTTGAATTGTGTAAATCAGCATCCACTTCCATTCAGCGTTTCGGAAATTGGCTCGGAGGTTTTTGGTGATATAAAAGAGTATTATAGAATCCTGAGAAAAACCGCCATCGCCGTTGCGGAGACTCAGATAGAGAGAGAAGTGAGGAGAGAGGACAGATACGTCATCGCACTTGTAAAGTCGCTGGAAGAAATTGATGAAGCGATAAATATGCTCAACGAAAAACTTGAAGAAATCAGNAGTGTGAAGGAAGGAAAAATTTCTGATGAATTTGAGGATAAAATCAGAAATTTAAGAAAACTCAGAAGAGATATTGAGAAAGAGATTGAGAGGGTAACCGAAAAAATAGCTCCAAATCTGAGTGAGGTTGTTGGAAGTACACTGGCCGCAAAACTCATAGAAAAAGCAGGTAGTCTTGAAAAACTTGCTATGCTTCCTGCAAGCAAGATTCAGATTATGGGAGCTGAAAAAAGTCTTTACAAGGCATTTGCAAGAATGAAAAAAGGGAAACCCGCCAAGGTTCCAAAGCATGGCGTCATTTTTCGGCATCCTTTCATCAGAACACTTCCTAAAGCAAAAAGAGGAAAGATGGCAAGGTTTCTCGCAACAAAAATTGCAATCGCGGCCCGCCTTGACTTCTTCAGAGGAGAACTTGAAGAAAAACTTTCAGAAGAGGTGGCAAGAAGATTCGAGGAACTCAGAAGAAGGTGAGAGGGTGAAGCAGGAGAAAGACAGTAGGCTGGAAATGGTAATGAGAAACGTTTACTTCGTTAAAGGGAAACTGGCAACCAGAAGTAATTATGGAAGTCATTACGGCGAGAAGGTTTTCAANGGTTTCAGGGAGTGGCTTCCCTGGAGGAGTAAATTTGCTGCAATGATTCTAAAAGGGTACAGAATAGAGTTCAGAGGTAATGAGAAGGTTCTGTACCTTGGCGCTGCGAGTGGTACAACACTGAGTCACCTTGCTGACATAATTGACCGAGGAGTAATATACGCTGTTGAATATGCGGCTAAACCCTTCGAGAAGCTTCTTGAACTTGTCAGGGAAAGAGAAAATATAATTCCCGTATTCGCTGACGCGTCACATCCTGAAAGATACAGTGGCATTGTTGAAAAAGTTGATTTCATCTATCAAGATATTGCACAGAAAAATCAGGTTGAGATACTTGAGTCAAATGCAAAATTCTTCTTGAAGTCGAGAGGTGAAGCTCTGATAATGGTTAAAGCGAGAAGTATAGATTCAACAGCAAATGTTGATGAAGTTTTCAGAATTGTTCTGAAAAAGTTACGGAAAAATTTTGAAATTATGGAACATGACACACTTGAACCGTATCACAGGGACCATATTTTTGTTCATCTAAGGTACTGAGTAGTTAGCGATGCCGTATCACTGGGAAATCGCTGAGCAATCACCGGGACTACTTCAGGACCATCCCAGTTTTTGCGAACCATATCACTAAGTCAAGTTCTCCAAGTGTAGTTCCGGTATTCTCTGCAATCTCTTTTAACAATCTCTCAAAATGCAGGTAATTTTTCTCTGACAGGTTGGCCGGAGTGGAGAGTATGAGTCTATTTTCATACAGCCATCGAAGGATATGCCTGTCAATTATTGCGACATCGAATCTACCCACATTCCTTAACAGATGGCTCGCTTCNTTCCATCCNATTCCTTTTATGTTTTTCACCAGAAATCTCCTGGCTTTCAAGCTGTCCATTTCCAGAACTCGGAAAAGGTCAATGTGTTCGAGTGCCTCTTTTATATACTCACTTTTTCGTCTGTAGAATCTGACTCCGGATGCTTTTAACATACGCTGCAGCTCCTCAAGTGTGATTTTTTTGAGGTCAACACTCTCAAGTAGCATCTGAAATCTTAAACCTGCTTTAGCAGAGGAATTGGCAGTTGAGATACAGAAAGCAAGCTCGGTTGTAACTGTTCCTCTGAATCGTAGCTTCATAAATGGGTTAAAGTCAAAGACCGTTTCGCCAAGTTCACCCAGTAGTTTAAACTCCTGCAGTCTTCTCCTTATCACTGCATTTGTCAGTTCATCTACTGAGGGAGTTACTTCAAAACGTCCAGGAGGACAGATGGACATACTCTGACTACACCGTCAATTTTCTCTATTCTCTCATGTGTTTCGGATAACTCATCAACTGAGTTTGCGACTATTTCAACCATTAGTGTATGATCTCCAGAAGTCATGAACATGGACTTAATATTATCAATTTTTTTTAGTTCATTTACAACATGCCAGAGTTTGTCAGGTTCCACGTCGATACCGGTTAGGGATGCAGCCAGACCAGCTATTCTGTAGTTTACAACGGGTTTGTATCCAAGAATAATGCTTTGCTGCTCAAGTTTACTCAACCTCCTCCTTATCGCTGCCTCTGTCACTCCAAGCTTCTCCGCTAATTTTGTCTTTTGAATTCTTGCATTTTCCATCAAAAAATTGAGTATGGATAGGTCTTTTTCGTCCACATATTCTGTTAAAGTTGCTACTATATATTTTTAATTACTCAAAATGTTTAATCAATTCAGAATTTCGTCTGGATTCTTTTTAAGATTGTAGTTATTGGCAGAGACTGGTGATTTTGTAGATCTGTGTTGGTGAAAATCCTTTTTGGAAAAACATCACCAAAAACTTCATAAACCACTGCAGGGAAATATGACCACCAATCATCAGTATTGAGGGGCCCGTGGCTCAGCCTGGTTAGAGCGCTCGCCTGATAGGGCGAAAGCCGCAGATAGCGAGAGGTCCGGGGTTCAAACCCCCGCGGGCCCATTTTTGTGCTAAATTCTCTGGTTTTCAGTTTAAAAACTGTANTTGCGGAAAAATCTTCCTGCACAAAAGTGAAATAACAGTCCGGTTAAATCTACTCTGTAATGCTCTGGGTTGAGAAATACAGACCTAAAACTCTTGATGATATTGTGGCGGATAAGGGGATAGTGCAAAAAGTAAAACAGTGGTCTGAAAGCTGGAAGAAATCACCCCAGAAGCCATTACTTCTTGCGGGACCTCCAGGTACTGGAAAAACATCTCTTGCACTGGCACTGGCAAATACGATGGGCTGGGAAGCTGTGGAGTTGAATGCAAGTGATCAAAGAAACTGGGAAATTATTCAGAGAATAGTTGGTGAGGGCGCTTTCAACGAAACGATAAGCGATGACGGTGAGTTTCTCTCAACAAGGTCAGGTAGAATGAAAGTGATAATACTTGATGAAGTTGACAATATCCATAAAAAGGAGGATGCTGGAGGAGAAGGTGCACTCATCAGACTCATCAGAAGAAGACCAAGACAACCACTTATACTCATCGCAAATGACCCCTACCGTCTCTCATACGAATTGAGAAATCTCTGTGAGATGGTAAATTTCAGGAGATTGAGGAAAAATCAGGTTGTTGCCGTGCTTCAAAGAATATGCCAAAGAGAAGGAATAAATGCNGACAGAAAAGCTCTCGAAGCTATTGCAGAAAACGCTGGTGGCGATCTCAGAGCAGCAATTAATGATTTGCAGGCTGTGGCAGAGGGTAAAAAGGAGATCACGGTTAGNGACGTTGTGGTAGGAAAGAGAACCCAGGAAACGGATATTTTTAAGATTTTACAGAAGATTTTCAAATCCACTTACTCTGGAGTTTACAGTGAGGCGATGCTTCTTGATGAATCCCCTGAAGACGTAATCTTCTGGGTTGAGGAAAATCTTCCACTGGAATACTCAGGAGGTGACCTTGTAAGAGGATACGAAATCCTGTCAAGGGCAGATATCTTTCTTGGGAGAGTTAGAAGGAGGCAGTATTACAGACTGTGGAAGTACGCCACGTATCTCATGACAGCGGGTGTTCAGCAGATGAAAACTGAGAAGAAATCCGGTTTCACGAGGTACCGCAGACCTGAATCCTGGCAGATGTTCGTTAAGGCGAGGGGGAGAAGAGAACTTCTGAAAAAAATACTTTCAAAGATTGCTCGCTACTCCCATCTCTCGAGTTCGAAAGCAAATCTCGAAATGCTTCCCTATCTGAGGTTCTTCCTTTCAAGACTTGATATTCATGAAGCTGCAAGGATAGCTGCGTTTTACGATTTAACACAGGAGGAGCTGGAATTTCTGGTTGGGGAAAAGAGGGCAAAGGAGATTGTGAGGGTTGTTGATGAGTTCGGACTTCACAGAGTTGAGGATGAGACTTTTCTTGCATCGTTTGAGAAAATGGAAAGTGTATCCAAAGTTAGNGAAACAGAAGACGTGGAAGAGGAGATAGAGGAAGAGAGCAAATTTGAGGAAGAGCAGGAAATAAATAAAAGGTCAAGGAAAACTAAAGCAAAGAAGTCAAGAGACATGACTCTCGATGCGTTTTTTGGGGAGGAGTAATCCAGTTACTTCGCCCAATGTGTTTTTAAAGTTTAAAAGAAGCTGGTAAGAGGTGTTGGAATGCTGAGGGAAGTGATTGCAGCAGCATTCAAAAGCAAGGGAAAAAGAAAAATGAAGAGCAGTGAGCTCATCTATACTATGAGTTTCGACCTTAACTGGTTTACACATGAAGAGAGCAGGAAAGTGGTAGAAGCTGCAAAGCAAGCAGGGATAATAGAAGGGGATGAGGAGATTTCTCCAGCCTTCGATGTTGACTCAGTTGAGGTAGCACCTGATTTTAGACCAGATGCAAAAAAAGTCCTGTCCACGTCCTTTGTTGATGAGCTGATTACTGAGNTCGCTGAGAAAGCGGGTAAGAGTTATCAGGAAGTGGTTTCCATGATCAACGCTGAACAGGAAAGGGTATCAAATCTGCTCAGTTTTGAGGTTGTGACGCTACTGGTTGCGAAAGGGTATGACGTTGACATAAGCAGGTATCTGGATACTGTTGAAATGAGTCTNTTCGGTTCTGTGCCCAGGAAGAAGACAGAAGATTCAGAATCAGATGAAACCTCCCTCAAAATAGACTGAAGTAAAAAAAGTTGAGTGAAAAATGAAAATCGTTGGTGATGCCATTGTTTTTGGGAAAACCGTTGTCGTGGCAGATCTTCATCTGGGACTGGTTAGGTTCTACGATNCAGCAGTTGTTGAGAAACTGAAAAGACTTGCTGAGAAGTATCAAACAGTAATAATAGATGGTGATTTCAAACACATGGGGAGGAAAGCACCAGTTGACAAATTCATGATGGAGGTCAGAGAGCTCGCGGAAGTAATCCTTGTAAAAGGAAATCACGACATTGGGATTGTTACTGACACCGATTCGAGAGGTTTGAGGGTTGGGAAGTACGGTATTTTTCACGGACATGCCATACCAAATGATGAAGTTTTTGCTGCCAGATACCTGATTTTAGGACATGCACATCCATCTGTTTTCATACCTGACAGGGTGGGTGGAATCAAGGAGAGAGCGTTTCTTGCTGGAGAAATTGATGCTCAGGGAGAAAAAAAGAGTGTTATGGTGCTTCCCGCTTTCAATGATCTGTGTGCTTCGACGGCTGTAAATCTTGAAAAACCAGCAGGATTCGCTTTCAGGAAGTGGGATTACAGAAAATGGAAGGCAATTCTTCTGGATGGCACTGTTCTGAATATTGAAACCTTACTGCAGAACTTTAACCGCCACTGACTGGCGGAAAGATTGCAACTGTATCATCTCTGCTAACTCTCTCTTTAAGTCTGTCATCTCCCCGAACATGCCGTCCGCTAATCATAACCTGAACATATTCCTTCAATTTTCTCTTTCCACTCTGTTCGTCGATCTCAAAAAATACCGTCTCGAGTTTGGGGAATTTCTCTACGAGTCTCTCGAAAACTTCGGATAAGGTTTCTGCCTCTATTTCAATCTCGTTGACGCCCGCAATTTCCCTAAAATTGGCGAAGAGTTTTATTTTTGTCATTTTATTCACCTTGATTTCAGTTTTTACCACATGTTACATCAACAGTTATCAGTCTTTTTTGGTTCGTTTCTTAACCTCATCGACGAACTCGACGATTTTTTCAGCAGCCTCCCTGAGTTTATCGAACTTTACTGCATATGCAGCTCTGACATAACCCTCGCCACACTCTCCAAAGGCATTGCCTGGCACAACAGCTACGCCCTTTTCGAGCAGAAGTTTTTCAGCAAACTCTTCACTGTTCATACCGGTCGAACTTATGTCAGGGAAGGCGTAAAAAGCTCCCTCCGGCATATGTACATCAAGTGCNTCTCTTAATTTTCTGATAAAGAAATTTCGTCTCCTCATGTATTCAGCTCGCATTCTCTCCACTTCATCCAGGCTTTTGAGAGCTTCAACTGCTCCTATCTGAGCAGTTATTGGTGCGCAAAGCATACAGTACTGGTGAATCTTTAGCATCGCCTCGGCAATATCNGGGGGAGCTATTGCATAACCCACTCTGAACCCTGTCATGGCAAAGGCTTTGGAAAATCCGTTGAGAACAATGACCCTGTCCTCCATACCGTTGAGAGATGCAATCGAGATATGTTTCCCCTTGTAAGTTAGCTCAGCGTAGATTTCGTCTGAGATTATCAGGAGATCCAGTTCAATTGCTGCATCTGCAATTTCTTCGAGCTCCCTTCTTGAGTAACTCACACCCGTTGGATTTGCCGGATAGTTCAGGATCAGGGCTTTGGCTTCACTTTCGCTGTACTGCATGAGTCTGTCAAAATTGACTCTGAAATCCGGATTTGTTGATATACTTATCACATCTGCACCGCAAAGGTATGCAAGTGGCCGGTAGCTCACATAACACGGTTCTGGAATCAAAACTCTGTCTCCTGGCTCAGTCACTGCTCTGATGGCAAGATCTATAGCCTCACTCGCGCCGGTTGTGATTATCACGTGAGAGGGTGATGTTTCAACCCCGAATCTCCTGTAATATTCAGCTATACCCTCTCTCAGTTCCGGCAGACCATAGTTGGAGGTGTAAGAGGTGTATCCCTTTTCAAGTGAATAAATCATCTCCTCTCTTATTCGCCATGGAACCTGAAAGTCTGGTTCGCCAACGCCGAGGCTTATTATGTCGTCTCTACCGACAACTAAGTCGAAAAAACGTCTTATGCCTGAAGGCTGCAGCTCTTCAACTCTTTTTGATATGCGGGACTTACGGGACAAAGGCAAGCCTCCTGTCCTCCTCATCTGCAAATAGCGTTACACCCTCCTCTTTATACGTCCTCAAAACGAAGTGTGTAACCGTATCTCTAACTTCGGGTATCGTGGATATTTTTTCAGCCACAAAAAATGCCACGTCTTTCAAACTCCTTCCCTTTATAACCACTTGAAAGTCGTATTCACCGCTTACAAGTCTTACAGCGTGAACTTCTTCAAATTTTGCTATTCTCTTCGCAACATCGTCATAACCTTTCTCTCTGGTAAGCGAGACCTTCACATTTATGATTGCATATACGAACTCTTCCTGAACTTTTTCCCAGTCCACAAGAGTCTTGTACTTCAGTATAACTCCGTCCTCCTCAAGCTTTTTAATTGTGGACTTAACATCTTCAACTGAAAGACCGAGAACTTCTGCCAGTTCAGTTGGTGAGAGTTTTGCATTATCCTCAAGGAGCTTGAGAATCTCAATTTCCTGGCTCAACTTAATCACCGAGATAGGAGGAAATTAACAGTATTTAAATTTACTGAGCATGCTGAAAAATGAATTGAGGGCGTTAAGGGGGAAGTCTTTGAACTTCTTGAAAAGCTTCAGAGCCTAAAAACTCTAACTGACCTCACTTCTGAATTATCGACTTCTGCCACTGCGTATCTCCCCCATGCCGCTGGTCCGGGGTTTACTGCTATCGTTCTCCCTTTCCTGTCAACACCACTTGCTTCGTGAATGTGGCCACACATTATAAAAGAAAATTTTTTTGCGTGTTTCATCAGTGCTTTACTCCCGGCGTTTTCCCCTGACATTGTGACATCCACCATGTTTCTTGGTGGACTGTGTGAGAGGAGGAGGTTCAATCCATCGGTGATTTTTAACATGGAAATGAATCTCTCCATCTCATCTTCGGAGTATTCAGTGGGAGTGTTGAAAGGTGTGAAGGTTGAACCGCCTACACCGTGGAGTGTTATGTTCTCTGAAAGTTTGATCGAGGTTGCATGGATGAATCTAATGGTATCAAGCTCTGTTCTGAGAATGTGCTCGGGATCACAGTTTCCGTGTACGGCAAAACACTCATCGGTATATCTGCTGACAATTTCGTCAATTTTTGTAACGTCAGAGCCTTTATAATGGGTTAAATCTCCGGCGAGCAACAGAAGATCAAATTCAACCTCTTTCAGAATTTTATCCAGCTGTAAAAAATAGGAGTGTATATCTGCGATAATCAGCAGTTTCATATTCTGCGAACAGGTGAGTCATCATATCACGAAAACATCGCCGTTCTTGGGAGCGTAAGACTGCACTCCAAGNTCGGCTCTGATCCACTCGGCCATCCCTTCACTATCCTCACCGTGTATGGTGAAAACAACTTCTGCCCCTCTGTCAACAACTCTTCTAACGTANTCCTTTAACTGTCTGTCATCTGCATGAGCGGAGAAATCGTACTGTTCCACTTTCATTTTTAGCTTTACTGTTTTAACACCGAGATTGAGCATTCCTTTCTTGAGTGCCATATCGCCATTTGTCCCTTCTACCTGATACCCGGTGAGTATGATTTTGGATTTCTCATCGTTGTAAAGTTTGGAGATGTAGTAGAGTGCAGGACCTCCGTTGAGCATTCCAGCTGTTGTTACAATTGCAGCCGGCTCTTCAAGAACCTTCTCTCTCTTTTTCCACTCAACTGGAATTGCGTTTTTAATGGATTTTCTTAGTTTCTTTGGGCTCCTTATGTAATCTGGATGTCTGTCTATTAATCTACCCACTTCTTTTCCCAGACCATCAACATACGGGGTAATTCCGTATTTTTCAAGGATCATCAGAACTTCCTGAGTTCTTCCAACAGCAAATGCAGGGATTATTGCGTGTCCTCCCATATCAAGGGTTTCGATGACACTTTCAACAAATTGTCTCTCAAGTTCTTTTCTCTCTGGGTGCTCAGTGCCAAAGTATGTGCTNTCCACAATCAGTATGTCTGTTTCCGGGTAATCTGTGTTTGCCCCCTCGAGAAGATTGGTGTTCTCCAGTCTCACATCACCTGAGTACAGGATGTTGACATCTCCTCNTAGGTGAACACTCGCACTGCCGGGGATGTGACCCGCATTAAAAAACTCTACCTCGTATCCCTCAACATCGAATGTTTCCTCGTATTCGACTTCCACCGTATTTGTATTGAACTGTCTGAATTCTCTTTTTGTGTAGGGTGGTGGGTGCATTATATTCATCGAGTCTTTCAGTAATACGAGTGAGAGATCTCTGGAAGGGGGTGTCATGTAAACTTCAGGATCATAATACATGAGGTTTGGAGCAACTCCCACATGGTCAAGGTGACCATGTGATATTATAACGGCGGATGGAGACAGGCCATCGAGAGGAAACTCGGGCGGGTCGGAAGGTTTGAGTCCATAATCCAGAATAATTGAATCCACCATTATAGCTGATCTTCCGACCTCTCTGCAACCTCCTAAGAACTTTATCACGGTCATTCTCTTTTCTTTCGGGTGCAGAGAATATATAAGTTTCGCCGAAAATTCTATACATTTAAATCATAAAAAATCAATCTGCAAGCTTTACTATTTTCTGATGTAACCTGAGCAGTTTTCGTGCAGTATCCATCAGAAGATCAACATCTTTCAATTTTTTTAACCATTTTTCTGGTATTTCGGATCCTTCAGCTCCTTTTATGGCTCCACATATTGCAGCAATGGAATCTGCGTCACCTCCAGCATTTGCTGCTTTTAGAACACTTTTTTCAAAGCTTTTTTCGGAAAAGTAGCAGTAAAAGGCCATGGGTACAACATCCAGAGCAGATATTGTGCATCCGAGCCTGTCAACCGCATAATCCAGGTCACGATCTGAGATTTCGTATGAGTAACATATCTTGTCTGCCATCAGACTGTCGTGTCTCTCGACTCTATTTCTCACTTCATCAAGCATTTCCTCTTCACTGAAATCAAGTAAATTGCAGGCTATCGCTACTGCAACTCCAACAGCTCCGGCAATGGCACCACTTCCAGTATGCGTAACTCTTGATGAGATTTCTGCGTACCTTTCCACAAGATTCAGACTGAAGTGGTAGACAAGTCCTATTGGGGCAACTCTCATTGCAGCTCCGCATGTATCGGAGTTTATACCAGCTCTTGTCCAGTGTATGCCGCTTAGGAGATTTGAAATAGCTCTTTGAGAACTTGGACCAATTCTTCGACTTTGGGTTGAGAGAAACCATTTTTTNAGCTTTTCAGCGAAATGCTCTGGACTAAAGTATACGGTCTCCAGAATCGATTCAGCAAGAACGAGCATCTGTTCCGTATCGTCTGTCCATTCTCCAGGAGCCAGGTCTCCGTATGGTGATGGAAGGAAGTCATCAATCGTACCATACACACTCTTTATCTGGTCTCTTGTCATCCCCTCAGCTGGCATACCAAGAGCGTCACCTATTGCAAGACCAACAATGCACAACTCGAATTTATCCATGGGNAAAATTGATAGGGGAGGTTTTAAAAGGGCTTTTTACCNCAAACTGGAGCAACTCGAGATGGAGGATTAAAAGAAATCTTCAATTTTTACCTGCTTTCTCACGTCATTCTCAAACAGNGATCGTATTTCCAGTTCAACCAGTTTCAGTCTCTGAACGGTGTAATCGGAAACAGAGTAGTTGGTGCTGAGGTGTTTGGCAAGTTCCAAATATTTCTTTATTGAATTTGTGTGAACTGTTAACGTTAGCTTTCCTCCACACTTTAGACATTTTCCTGCAAGAGGTATGCGACGATACTTTTCGTTGCAGTTCACGCATCTGAATTCCTGTCTTGAAAATGCTCTCAGGTTACCTATGATATCTGGCAGAAAGTGGGTTGTGATGACTCTTTCAGCCACGTCGTGCTCGTCAACTGCCATTATTTTTTCAGCAAGTTCCATTTGAGCCATTAATTTTTCCTGCATAGTTTTAAGAGACTTATAGGCGCTCTCCTTTATGCCAGATGCTATATTCTCGGTGTCGTGTGTAAACTTCAGTCCATAGAACCTGGTCTCTCCTCCAAGTCTGTCACCAACCTTCTCTATTAGCTCTTCAACCTCTTTGGGGCTTGCGAAGTTCATCGTGGATTTGTAGAACTCCAATGGGTACTTCTCTACCACATCCATATTGTGCACCTCCTTATCAACCTCCNTGGGATCAACGATGGCTGTGAGTACGAGTGGAGCATCCATCTGACCACCACGCTTGTCTGGGAGGAAATGTCTCGAAAAGTTCAGGAGACCATCCAGAAGAAGCATTACACAGTCCTCATCTCCGTCACAGTTTCTGCGTTTGGCAGCGTGGAAGTAAGGGTGAGCGTATCCCGCAAGAACATCTGCATATCCGATTATCCTGCCAAGAACTCCTGCTGATGTGTGAGGAGCAAGGCCAATTACAAGGTGTCCTATAAGATCTTCTGCCTTTTCAGCCCTGTAAAACCTTTCCATTCCATACACTTTCTCAAGGAGGTCGTCGATGAATTTTGACACTCTCAGCAANTACTCCATTGCCCCTTTGGAAAGGATGATGTCCTGGGGTTTCAGCTCAACTATCTGATCGCTGCTCTTCAGTTCGACTCCCCTGTAATCGTAGTGGTAACCAAGTTCCCGAAGCTTTTTGACACTCACATTGATCTCGGAGGGCTTGAAGTGAGTTAGTGGTAGATCTGTCATGTCATATCTTACTGTTCCATCTTTGAAAACGTACACACCATGTTTGGCTCGTAGTATACCTTTTTCAAGCCTTTCAGGAATTTTTCTGCGGGATGACATTCCTTTAACTCCTTTTATAGTCTCAAAGGAATCATATTCATTCAGTTTTTTAAGTGCTAACTCATAAATATTTTTTATATTTATCTTTTTCTTTTCATAGGCTCTTGTTTCTTCGCCACATCTGCGGCATATTTCACTTCCAGTTTTCGTAAGACATCGCGGACAGTAAAATATCTGTTCGGTAAAACCTCCACAATCACATTTCAACCAGAAAGTTTCCTTGCCACAGTTTTTGCATTTTCTCACTGCAACTTCAACTTCAATTTCGCCGACACTCGAGTTGTAGCTTCTCGTAAATGAAATAGCATTTTTCACATCTCTTGTTTTTCCACCAGCAAGACTCACGGGAAACAGCACGTGGGGAGGTGGACTCATTTTTCTCTCCTTCGCTTTTTCAGGTCTGCCCATTCTTGCCCCAATTCTGGATAATGCTTTTGGTCTGACATCTATTCCTGATAACTCTCTCACCGCTTCCAGTGTTGTGTCACCCTTAACCTCTCCTACCTTTTTCAGATTCTCATCGAGCCCNAGGCATCGAACAAGTACCTTCCATCTGTCTATGACGATGAAGCCATCTCTAACTCTGTGTTCTACAAGAAGTTTCTCGAGGATGGATTTTACGTCGCGATTAAGAGGGAATGTGAGTTTGCTTTTTCCATATCTACCTTCAATTTTTCCATTTTTTGCAATAAAATTTCTGAGTAGGTTGTATTCCTTAATATCTATGTCGTGCCAGAGATATGTGTAATCCGGGTGGAGAGGAATGCCGTACTCGTCGCACAGTCTTAATGCTTCCTCCTCGTCAATCTTTCTGTAGTCTTTTTCCTTAGAATCTCTGAAATTTAGATCAAATCTGGGTAAAAGGGATGCGACTTCCTGAATCCACCATTCATATGTGTAGGAGGCAGGGATGAGGGGATGGTTGTTCTCAAGGAAGTCGCCATAGTTTATCAGGATCTCACCGAGATCAAGAATAACATCTATCTCTTTCTTCAACGCCTTTGCTTCTGCAATACTGTTAATTTTGATAACATCACCGTTTTTCAGGCGCACTGTTGGCCCATCAATCGTTGTTACGGGTACAACNCCTCCGGCCTTACCCGGTCTCTCAATTTTAAGCTGAGTTCCAACTGCTATGAAATCAAGAAGAACCATGGTAGCAGGGTTTATTCCAACTGTAGCAAGTCCTGAGTTTCGAGCTCTTCCATATCTAAGTCTAAATCCTCCCTTTCTTGAAGGGTGGCTGAGTACAGGTCTGCCTGCAACTATATCGGAAAGATATTTATCCTTTGGCTTAATTTCGATACTTTCTTCGCTTTCCTTCTTTATCAACCTGTCAAGCCACTCCCAGCCTTCAAGTTTAAGCTCGTCAACCATTTTCTTTAATTTTGGAGCTTTCAGAGCGATACCTTCGGCAATTACAAGAGCCATTCCACCTCTAACCCTGTTCGTTTCCACTCTTGGCAGATCTCTATGTCCTGAGACCTCCACGTCCTCTGTTGGTTCACCATCAATGCAGATCGGACAGTTAGAAACTATAAGCCGAATTTCGTGGTCTGATGGAAGATACTGAAGATTTGCGACTTTTCGATAAAGGGGGATCTCCTCGCAGTATCGGAGAATTTCACTTTCTGTTGGTTTGTATCTACTTAATCCGGCAAGCCTTCTCACATAATCAGCTACAAGAACAGAAATAACCTGTGCAGTTCCACCTGCACTCCGTATTGGGCCTGCGTAGTATATTTTCAGAAACCTGCTACCATCATCGTTTCTGTCAGTTTTGATTTTGGCGATCCCCTCAATTGGTGCAGCCACTACCCCTTCCGTCATTATTGCGACAGCAGTTCTGATGGCTTTCTCCATTGCTGTGAGGCTGTCCATGTCACCAAATTTTTTATTCATCATCTCCTCGGCAATTTTGAAGCAGATATTCTCTCTCTCCATACCTCTCTTCTCAAGCTCGAGTATTCTGGCTGCGAGCCCTTCAACTTCCATGAGTTTCTCAACCCTCTCAGCCATGTTTCTCGCTACAGGAATCTCCACTCTGGGTTCAGGATCAAGTCCGAGTTTTCTTGCCCTCTCAGCAATCTCGTAGACTCTGTTCAGTTCTGAGATCAACATCTTATGATACTCTTCGAGTTCTCTTAAAAATCGATAATCGCCCTCGTCTTTCGAGTCGAAGATGGGGAAGAACCTGTCGAGAGTCAAGTTCATCAATATACAGTGAATTTGGAGAAGATAACATTTTCTCGATGGTAGAAAGGTTATCTTACGTCGCTTTGTATTCTTTAGCATCACAATTTCTTTTGGGATATTCGAAAGTATCTGAATTTATCACTAATAATACTAATTTTCTCATTGTTATTGTAAGTGTACTCGATACTATGTTACAATTTGCTACTAAAATTATTTATGGACAATAAACATCACTTCAAAA